>JBBQIU010000021.1:0-11436 GCA_038325245.1 Verrucomicrobiota bacterium | reverse complement strand
AGAGGATCAGGTCACGCTGGGCCGCTGGCTGAACCGAATCCACCAACCCTCCCGACTGCTGGAAGCCTATTCCCTCCCCGACGCCATCGCCCTGCCTCCCTTTCTTCCAGAATACGTCGAGGCCCTCGGCCAGGCGCAGCGATGGCAGGATCTCCAATCCGCCGCCAACCAGCCTCTCCGCGTCGAACCGTGGCTGCTCGAATCCTTCCGCGCCATCGCCGCCGAGCGTCTCGGGCAGGACGTTCTCGCGCGGGAACACTGGCGGCGATCCTTCGAACACGCTCAGCGTGATCCCTCTCGTGTTCAGGTCGTTGGCGACGTCGCCCTGCGTTTCGGATCCCCCGAAACGGCCATCGAGGCCTTCAACATTCTCGCTAACGACAATCTCCATCGTACTTCAGGTTATCGCCGTCTCGCCAAAGTCTACGGCGAGATGCGCGACACCGAGCGCCTCCGACTGCTCATGCGACAGTGGTCCGCCAACGCTCCGGAAGATCCTGTTCCCAACGACACCTACGCCTACCTCAGCGCCCTCCTCCACCGGAATCTCGACGACGCACGCGCACGCGCCATCCGCCTTGTCGAAAGGTACCCCACCCGCGCCTCGTATCGATCAACCCTCGCTTTCATCGAGTTGCGCCGCGATGAACCCAAGGCTGCGCTCCAGCTCCTTCAACGCGCCCAAACGGATCCCGGCGTCTCCCCCCAGTCGCGCCTCGTCCACGCCCTCGTCCTGAACGCCAACGCGCAGACCGTCAGGGCACGGGAAGTCGTCCAAGGAATTCGACCGGAAGCCCTTTTCTTTCCGGAGGAGCTGGAACTTCTGCGCAAATTGGCCTCGCCGTAAGGCAGGACCCGGCCCGCACCTTCGGGGGATCGCCGAATCGGGGAAGGCGATCCTGTGCCTCCGATTCTCTGCGTTCCCTGGCGTTCCTTGTTTCACGCCAGGCGCGGCGGTGCTGTCGGTGCCCTACCCACACGGGGCACGAACCACCCACGCACCAGCTCACGGAATCGATCCAGATCCCCGGCCGTTCGAGCCATTACCAGGAGGTCCACGACGAAGCGACCATGGCTGCAAAAGAGTCCGGGTAGCGCGATCACCAACAGCAGCGTCCGAAACAGCGCCTTCCCCGGACGATCATAGTGCAGCGCCCAGCGGGCCGAATAATACGCCACGGCCACGAAATCCAGTGCATGCACGAGGAGGATCAGCACGGCTGGCACCAACCCCGTGACGACCAGAATGCCAAACGATGGCCAGTCCCCACCCATCGCCATGCGTCCTCCGATGCCCAACCCGATCTGCAACA
Organism: Verrucomicrobiota bacterium; assembly: GCA_038325245.1. Classification (GTDB taxonomy): domain Bacteria; phylum Verrucomicrobiota; class Verrucomicrobiia; order Limisphaerales; family CAIMTB01; genus CAIMTB01. The sequence continues at coordinate 10,123 of JBBQIU010000021.1, read as the reverse complement.
CCGCCAATGCGAGGAAGGGCCACAGAAAAATCCCGCGCACCGCCGCCAGATGACCCCGCCACATCGCGGCCCCCGGGATTGGCGTCAGCATCAACAACTCCATCATCCCGTTTCGACAGGTCTCATGCAGGAAATGGACCGTGTGAGCCGCCAGCATTACCTTCATCATCCAGAGCCCTGTCGAAACCACCCCCATGGAACGGGCTCCGGCCGAGAACGGCTGTTGCGTTGCCGAGACCCAGAACGTCGTCAGCCCCGCAAGGCACGTCACCGCCACCGTCCCCCAGACGACGCGCCTCATCCATTCACCCTGCCATCCAAGCCACGCCAGATTCCCCATCCGACGGAGCCGGGCCCCCCGGGCGTCCACGATGCGAGTCCACCAGCGCGGCGTCCATCGAGCCACGCGCACGGGCGATTTCCGCCGTGCGTTCTCCACGAGGCGCCAATCCCGCTTCACCCGCCATGCAGCCCGGCCAAGAAAAAACCCTGCCAACCCCCATTGGATCGCCACCCCCAGCCAGAACGTGGACGGTTTGGTCCCGTAGAATCCCGCCTGCGCTCGTTCAAAGACCCCCACGGGACCCAGCACCCGGACATCCGCCCACCCCCCCAAGCCGGGCGCCAGGCTTGCGAGTGCCGAGAGGAAGGCCGGCGCCACCGAAAGTCCCGTCATCCAGAGCAGACTCCCCCAAACCGCCTCGCGATCCTCCGTCACCCGGCTCGACACCCACATCCCCACCGACAACGAGAGGAAGATCGTCGTCACGACGACGAGCAGGACCCTCCAGAATTCCCCGGGAGTGACGCCCCCCATGAAGATCGACATCGCCACCACAGGAAAAACCGAAAGAAATCCCTGAAAAGGCACCAACGAGAGCGCAACATACTTGCCGGCAACCACATCCAACCCTGTCAGATCGGTGAGAAACAATAACCCCAGCGTCCCCTCCCTTTTCTCCCGACTTAAACTGTCCGCGGTCAGAATCGTTCCTGAAACCAGCGCCATCGCCATGGCCGCACCCATCAATGTCAGGAACAACCCCCGCCCTGATACCCCGGGCACCCCCGGTAATGTCGAAGCCATCAAGACCACCCCACCGAAGAGTGTTGCACCCACTGCTCCAAGAAACCGGATCTGAAACGTCGAACGTCGTCGCGCCGCCACATGCAACTCGCGCATGACTATGGGCAGGAAGGTCACGACGCAGCCCAGCTAATTTCACAGATCCATCCACCCGACAAACGAAAGACGGGGCGGGAATATCCCGCCCCGTCTTCTTAAATCGTTGTCTTTCCCGACCACCCGCAGGTCCCGGCTATCGACGCGCACGCCGTGTCACCGCCAGAACTCCGGCACCGAGAAGCATCAGCGAGCCGAGGCCGGGCTCAGGAATCGCCGCGACGACCACGCCGTACATGTTGCGGCCGCCCTCCCCGAACTCGTTCAGCGTCAAGGTCCCAGGTCCTACCAACTTCGTATAGACCGAATTCCAGTTGTTGATGGTCCCATCGGCGCCCTCATCGATGCCGACTTCATCGGGGAACGCACTGTTTCCGAGATGATTGCCGTTGAGGGAGAAAGGAATCCAACCCTGCTGCGCCACCCATGTCATTCTCGTCGTGAAATCCGGGGGGGTCGCCGCGTCGCCATCGCCAAGACGATTGTCGATCAGGAGATACACCAGCGACATCTCGGCAATCGCGATATCCAAGCCGTACGTCGCATTATCACGATTGTTGTTTGCAATCATGACGTACTCCTGACCCACCAGATAAGCCGGGAGACCCACTGTCGCCGAGGCGGCCGTGTACGCGTGCACCCGGTCCGTCATCGTTTTCGCCCCCTCCCCGAATCGCCCAACCGTATGCGACGGCACGAGCACGGTCCCGTTCGGATTCTGAATGTCGAACGTCATGCCCGTTGCCATGGCCGCGGGACGATCCGTATCCCCGTTTCGTTCGGTCGTGGAGAGGATATTGGGGGCGCCTTGCACGGCGACAGCGGCACTCGCCAACGAGAACGCACTGATCGTAAACCGAAGGATGGAGCTGCTCATGGCGTTTTGGATACGTGGTCTTTATCGGGATTCGGGCGGCCCCACAAGAAAAAAATCTGTCCATGGAACGGCTGACAGGACGAGCCTTTCGAGAATCAGAGGTCCAGATCTGCGCTCTCTGCGTTCCACGCGGCCTAATCCAAACGGGCAGGCCTCCAGGCCCACGTGAATGCGACGGACATGAGCGCCGGACGGGGAAGGATTTGCCACAAAGAACGCAGGGAACGCAGAGACTTGGAAGGACGGGATCGCCTTCCCAGGTCCAGCCATCCCACCGAAGGGCGAAAAAAAGGGCGAGGCGTACCTCTGGGAATCCATCATCCCATTCCTCCGCAATCGGTTATCCGTATTGAAGGACGCGTCCTTAACGGCTGAACGGCTGCAGAGCCGTTCGCGCCGCTGGACGTCGCCCCCGCGCTCAGCTAGGGTCCCTCCCCATGTCGAAGGCCGCGAAAGCGACCGAACCTACTTTCGAGGAGGCTCTCGGAAAATTGGAGTCCATCGTCGAAGCGATGGAGGGAGGCGACCTGCCGCTCGAGCAATTGCTCTCCCGGTTTGAGGAGGGCACCCAGCTCGCCAAGCTTTGCCAAGGCAAGCTTGCCGCCGCGGATCTCCGCATCCAGCAACTCGACTCCCAACCCTCCGGGGAATTTGTGACCCGGGAGTTCGACGCCGGCCCCAACCCGACAGAGATAGAACCCGCCGCTTGACCGCGGTCGCGGAAGTCCGGCCACACCGTCGCCAACCTTTCGATCCGCCATGCCCCGTCCATTTCCAGTGCAAAACAAATCCAGCCAACCCCCAAGGATACCGCCTGTGAGCCGTTACCTCGACATGGTCGACCATCCGGATCACGTCAAAAAGCTCACGCTCGAGCAGTGCGGCCAGCTTGCGGGCGAGATCCGGCACGAACTGATCACCAAACTGGCCAAGCACGGGGGACACCTCGGGCCCAATCTGGGCGTCGTCGAACTCACCGTCGCCCTCCATCGCGCCTTCTCCACACCCAAGGACAAGTTCGTCTGGGACGTCAGCCATCAGGTCTACGTCCATAAACTGCTCACCGGCCGCAAGAACCGTTTCCACACCATCCGGACCACCGACGGCCTCAACGGCTTTGCTCTCCGTACCGAGAGCGAGCACGACTGCTACGGCGCCGGTCACGCCGGAACCGCCCTGTCCGCCGCCCTTGGCATGTGCGCCGCCCGCGACCAGCGCGGCACCGATGAACACGTGGTCTGCGTCTTCGGCGACGCCGCACTCACCAACGGCATCTCCTTTGAGGCGCTGAACAACATCGCCCACACCACTAAGAAGTTCATCGGGATCCTCAACGACAACGAGTGGTCCATCGCCAAGAACGTCGGCGCCATCTCCGGTTACCTCAACCGCCTGACCACCAACCCCCGTTACAACCAACTTCAGCGCGACTTCGCCACCTGGGTCAAAAAGCTCCCCAAGGGCGACCTCGCCGTTCGACTCGGTCAGAAGGCCGAGGAAGCCCTCAAGGGTGTCGTCACCGACATGTCCCTCCAACGGGCTCATGAAGGCCCCGGGACCGATGGTCGCGGGGGCTACGGAAGCAGCCTTATTTTCGAGGAGTTCGGACTCCGGTACCTCGGCCCCTTCGACGGTCACGACCTTCCCACCCTGTTCGGTGTCCTTGAGTTCGCCAAGACCTGCGATGGCCCCGTCGTCATCCATGTCCTCACCAAGAAGGGCAAAGGCTTCGAGGCCGCCCTCAATCAGCCCGAAAAATTCCACGGACTCGGACCGTACTGCGCCGAGACCGGCGTCGTCGCCACCCCCAAACCGGGAACCCCCCCCGCGTGGCAGGAAATGTTCGGACGCACCATGGTGAAGCTTTGCCAGCAGAATAAGAACGTGGTCGGCATCACGGCCGCCATGCCCAGCGGCACCAGCCTTAAGCTCCTCGATCAAGCCCTGCCCAAACAGTACTACGACGTCGGGATCGCCGAGGAGCACGCCGTCATCTTCGCCGCCGGAATGGCCACCATGGGGTTCCATCCCGTCGTCGCGATCTACTCCACATTCCTCCAGCGCGCCTACGACTGCATCCATCACGACGTCTGCCTTCAGGATCTCCCTGTCCTCTTCTGCATGGATCGCGCCGGACTCTCTGCCAACGACGGCCCCACCCATCACGGCCTCTTCGACATCGCGTACCTTCGGTGCCTGCCCAACATCGTCGTCATGGCTCCCAAGGACGAGGACGAGCTGCAGGACATGATGTTCACGGCCACGCTCCATCCCCACCCCACCGCGATCCGTTACCCCCGCGGCCCCGCCGAAGGCGTCGCCGTCAAGGAACGGCCGTCCCTCCTCGAAATCGGCAAAGCCGAAGTCCTGCGCCATTTCTCCGGCAATGGTTCCCGAAAGGCCGCGTTCTTCGCCCTCGGGAACATGCAACAGGTCGCCCGCGACGCGATTCAGATGCTCGAGACCGAAGGTTGGGACTGTGCCCTCATCAATCCCCGCTTCTGCAAGCCCCTCGACGACGCCACCCACGAGTTCTTCGGCCGGGCCGCCGACGTCGTGGTCACGCTCGAGGACCACGTTCTCATGGGCGGTTACGGAAGCGTTGTCCTCGAATGCTTCAACGAGCGGCGAATCCCCACCCCCGTCGTCCGCATCGGTTGGCCGGACGCCTTTGTCGAGCACGCGAGTTCCGTCGATTACCTCCGCCAGAAACACGGCCTCACCGCCGAGCGCGCCGTCCAGCAAGTGCATCTCGCCACCCATTTCCCGGCAAAGACCCAGCCTCTCGTCTCCGCAGCGGCCTGATCCACCGAAAGCGCCTCCCTTTTCTTAATCTTAGTCTTAATCTTAATCTTAATCCCTCCATTTGAGGCCGGGAGGCGGAGAAGATTAAGATTAAGATTAAGATTAGGGCTAAGTCGAATGAGCACCGAGGCCCTCGGTTGACTCGTCCGCTCCGAAACCTATCGTGTCTCCCGCATGTCGAAGGCAGCGGGGCACGACCCCATCCGAATCCGGGGCGCCTGTCAGAATAACCTCAAAGGCTTCAACCTCGACCTCCCGAAACACCGACTCATCGTCGTCACGGGCCTGAGCGGTTCCGGCAAGTCCTCCCTCGCGTTCGACACGCTCTACGCCGAAGGACAACGCCGCTACATCGAGACCTTCTCGCCCTACGCCCGGCAGTTCTTCGATCGGATGGACAAGCCGCGAGTCGATTCGATCGAGGGCATCCCACCCGCCATCGCGCTCGAACAGCGGAACAGCGTCCGCACCACGCGCTCCACCATCGGAACCATGACCGAGGTCTGCGACCACATGAAGGTCCTGTGGTCGCACCTGGCCCGCCTCCATTGCCGCCATTGCGGCCAACCCGTCGTCAAGGAGGCACCCCGCGACGTCTGGCAGCGCCTCACCAATAGTTCGGGCCCGGCGCCCTCCAGCGACCTCCTGATCACCTTCGCCGTTCCGCTCTCCACCAAGCTCACTCTCCCTGAGCAGATCGCACTCGTCACCCGGCAGGGCTTTCAAAGGATCTGGATGGACGGCGATGTCGCCCGACTCGACGAGGCGGCCCCGCTCCTCGCCCGCTTGCAACCCCCCGCCCTTCACGTGGTTCAGGACCGCGTGAAATGGACCCCCGCCAACCGTTCCCGCTTCGTCGAAGCCTGTGAACAGGCCTACCACTTCGGACATGGCAAACTCACCGTCTTCCTCCAGGGCAATCCCGGCACGGACGGCCGTCCGCGCTGGAATGAACCCGTCCCCTTCTCCCGCCATCTCCACTGCGCCTCCTGCGACATCGAATACAAGGCGCCCGCCCCCGCCCTCTTCAGCTTCAATCACCCCCTCGGCGCCTGCCCCCATTGCAAGGGTTTCGGACGCGTCATCGGCATCGACTACGCCCTCGCCATCCCGGATCGCTCACGAACTCTCGCCGGCGGCGCCGTGAAACCCTGGCAGACCGCCACTGGCGCGGAGAGCCAGGCCGACCTCGTCCGAAGCGCCCGCAAAGAGGGTGTCCGTCTCGACATCCCCTTCCGCGATCTTCCCCCCGAACATCAAAAGTGGGTCATTGAGGGCGATCCGGACTACGCCAAGGGCAACGAATGGCCCAACGCCTGGTACGGCGTGAAAGGCTACTTTCGCTATCTCGAGTCGAAGGCCTACAAAATGCACGTCCGCGTCCTGCTCTCGCGGTACCGCGCCTACACCACCTGCCCTGCCTGTTCCGGAAAACGGCTCCAACCGGACGCTCTCCTCTGGCGCATCACCAACCCCCTCGCCCCCGTCCCCACACCCGCCGCCGACTTCACCCTCGCCGATTTCTATGCCCTGCCCGTCCGCAACGCCCTCCGCGTGATCGACCAGCTCTCCCAGGGACTCCCCCGCACCGCACACGATCCCTTCGCCCTCGCCCTCGACGAGGTCCGCGCCCGGCTCCGCTTCCTGGAAAACGTCGGCGTGGGTTACCTCACCCTCGACCGCCCGACCCGGACGCTTTCCGGGGGCGAGACCCAGCGCGTCAACCTGACCACGTGCCTCGGCACCCGTCTGGTCAATACCCTCTTTGTCCTTGATGAGCCCAGCGTCGGCCTCCACCCCCGCGATACCGAACGCCTCGTCCGCATCCTGCTCCACCTCAGGGACCTCGGAAACACCGTCGTCGTCGTCGAACACGAAGCCGCCGTCATGCACGCCGCGGACGACATCGTCGATCTGGGTCCCGGACATGGCGACGCCGGCGGGTATCTCGTGTGCCAGGGCCCCCTCCAAGCCCTCCTCGACGACCCCCATTCCCTCACCGGCGCGTACCTGTCCGGACGCCGCCAGATCGCCATCCCCTCACGTCGCGAGGTGGCCCCGGCCCCGGATGGCCCGGCCCGCCGCTCCCCACACCCGGACAACGCCGATCTCCTGCTTTCGGATGTCGCCACCGCGTACCGCGCGCCCCTCGCCGGGCCGACGTTTCCAGCACTCCCGGTTACACCGTGTCTCGTCCTGCACAATGTCACTCGCAACAACCTGAATCACCTCGACGTCGCCGTACCCCTGGGACGCCTTGTCTGCCTCACCGGCGTCAGCGGCTCCGGCAAGACCACCCTCGTGTCGGAGCTCCTTCGACTGCTCCAGGATTCCGTCGCCTCCCCCGCCGCCGCCGCCCATCTGGACGTGAAGGAGGCCGAGCGTGACACCGAGGGAGACGACCCCGATTCCGAGGCCGAAGCGTCGATCCTGTCGGCCGCACGACTCGATGGCGCTGAACATCTCGGAGCGGTTCTCCTCGTCGATCAGTCCCCGATCGGACGCACCCCACGATCCAATCCTGCCGTCTACACCGGAGCCTTTGAGCATATCCGCGACCTGTTCGCCCAGACCGAAACAGCGAGCCAACGAGGCCTGAACGCCAGCGCCTTCAGCTTCAATTCCGCTCAGGGTCGATGCGAGCAATGCCGTGGCGCCGGCTACGAGAAGGTCGAGATGCAATTCCTCAGCGACGTGTTCATTCGCTGCGCCTCCTGCGACGGACAACGCTACCGCCCCCATATTCTCGAAATCACCCTTTCCCCTCCGGCTCTCCCTTCGGACTCCCAAGGGGTGGCGGGCGTCCCGCCCGGCGGCGATGCGCCATCCGCTTCCGCGTCTCCGTCCACCTCGACGTCCGGAATCGCGAAGCCTCCCCGACGTACACGCCGGGTCACCGTAGCGGCAGGCGTCCCGCCTGTCGAAGTGCCGGGTGTCCCTTCCGGCGGCCCTACACCTACGACAGCGTCCCCTACCGGCGCCCGTCTCTCCATCGCCGGCGTTCTCGACCTCACCATCGACCATGCCCTCGAGTTCCTCAGCCGCTTCCCATCCACTTCCGCCCATCGTGCGCGCGGTTGCCTCGCTATTCTCCAGGAGGTCGGTCTCGGATACCTCCGTCTCGGACAGCCCATCAACACCCTGTCCGGCGGTGAAAGTCAGCGCCTCAAACTTGCCGGACACCTCGCCAACGCCCACCTCACCGAACCCCTCGCACCCCGTTCCCAGAAACCGACCCTGTTCGTCTTCGACGAACCCACGACGGGCCTCCATTTCGAAGACGTCCGCGTCCTGCTCCTGGTTTTCCAACGTCTCGTCGACGCCGGGCACTCCGTTGTCATCGTCGAGCACAACATCGATGTCGTGAAGTGCGCCGACTGGTTGATCGATCTCGGGCCGGACGCGGGTGAAGACGGCGGACGCATTGTTATCGCTGGAACGCCCGAGATCGTCGCGGCCTGCCCGCAAAGCCACACCGGCACCGCACTGCGACGCGTCCTGGCGGCGCCACGCCTCTAAAAACAGGCATGAACCAAGGCGCCTGACAGGCGCCACCAAACCCAGCCGAGAGCACCGCCCTCGGACTGGAGATTGGCCATTTTTCTGGTCTGGAATCCCAACGGGATTCCGTCCCGAAGCCCAGGGTTGGACCGCGAAGCGGGCCTTCCCTGGGTCAACGACGAACAATGCACCAACCCCAACGGGGTTCTGCCACCTCGACGCAACCCCGTTGGGGTTGTGGGTGATTCGGCGATCCCACCCAGGATAGCTCGTTCCTCGCAACCATGGGCTTTGGGACGCAATCCCTTCGGGATTGGGAGGGGCCCTGCGAGCACGTTGTGTAGAAAGATCAGGGCATCGCCCTGGGCAGTCTCATGCCGCCCCACTTGGCGGCGGCCGGCCAGAAATGGCCAAACTCCAGGGCAATCCCTTCGGGATTGCAGGATGCGTCCTTCAATACGGATAACGGATTGCGGAGGAAGGGGATGATGGATTCCCAGGAGCACGCCTCGCCCGTTTTTCGCCCTTCGGGGGATGGGGAATCTGGGGAGGCGATCCTGTCCTCCCGATTCTCTGCGTTCCCTGCGTTCTCTGTGGCAAATCCGTCTCCTTCCGCCGCCCCATGTCCGTCGCGTTCACTTGGGCCGGGGGACAAAGTTGCGGATCTCGAATCGGAACGAGCCGAAGTTGATGATGAGTCCAAGTTCCTTTTCGAAGCCTTCAGGCATCCCCGGATCTGTGCCTCATGGTCAAGGGAAAGTGCCTTTGTGGCTTGCCGTTTGAATTTTGGCCACAGGGAACGCAGAGAGCGCAAAGAAGGAATCGATAGAGGCTCGGGAAACATCCCTCAGATTCTGGACCTCTGATTCTCGAAGGGCGCGTCCTGTCGGGATTGGGGCCGCGCGTCTTTGGCGTTCCGGATTTCTCGCCGTTCCGCCACGCTCCAGATCCTTCGCGTGCGCATCGCCTTTCTCACTCACGAGCCCTTTCATCCCCCGTCCGGCGGGGGATCCGCGGAGGCGGTGTATCTGGTCTCCGAATTCGTGCGCCGCGGCCACGCCGTCGATGTCTTCGGTCCCGAGCTGCCGGACGCCGCGGACGTGGAAGGTCGGTTTGGAATCCGACTCCGTCCCTTCCGGGGCTGGGCCATGGGGCGTTACGCCTCCCTTCGTACGCCTAAGTACCTCGCCTATCCATTCGCGCTGGAACGTCTCGTCCGCGAGGCCGCCCGCTCGGAGCGTTTCGATCTCCTTTTCTCCCAGCACGCCATCTCCGCCGTGGCGGCCGGGCGTCTGCGACAGCGCCTCCGTATTCCCGTCGTGATGAACTTCCTGGATTGCCTCACCGGCTTCCTCGAGACGTGGCCGTCGTATATCATGCCGCGTCGGGTGGCCCGCGCTCTGGTGCGCTATGAGTTGGGAATCCCGCGCCGTTTCCGCGCAGAGGCCGTGTTGACGGTGTCCGATCCGCTCCGTGACCGGTTCGTGAAGGCGGGCGTTCCCGCGGATCGGATCCTCCCCATCTACTACGGATACGATGCCTCCTTGTTCCGCCGTCTCCCCAACGACCCGCCCCCGGCCACGGAACCCCCCGTCGTCGTGATGCACGGTTCCTTCGACCTCCACCATCTCGGGCCGATCGCGCGGGAGGCCGTGATCACCGTGGCCCGTCGTCGGCCCGAGGTTCGCTTCCACTTTGTCGGCCGCGAGACATCCGCCCTTCGCAGTTTTCTGCAGCGGGTCCGCACCGCGGTGCCG
>JBBQIU010000020.1:0-11461 GCA_038325245.1 Verrucomicrobiota bacterium | reverse complement strand
CAATTGGGTGACGCCGTGGATCACTTCTTTCGGAGATGGGCAGGGAGGGGGTAATAGCCGACGTCCTTGACGACCGACTGCCCTTCGTCACTGCGCATCCAATCGATGAACTCCTTGACCTCGCCCTTTTCGAGGTCGGGGTTGAGGTAGATGTAGAGGTAGCGCCAGATCGGGTATTTCTGGGTCACGACAGTTTCCTCGGTCGGGTCGATGGCTTCACCGCCCTTTTCCTTGGAGACCTTAATGTGCCGGGCGCCGGCGCCATATGCGGCGCCGCCGTAGCCGATGCCGTTGGGGTCCTGGGCAACCTGTTGGAGAACCTGGGCGGTGCCGGCGAGGGTCTGGGCCTTGGAAGCGAAGTCCCTGCCCTGAAGGACGTGTTCCTTGAAGAACTCATAGGTGCCGGAGCTGTTTTCGCGGCTGTAGAGGATGATGGGGGCGTCGGGGCCGCCGAAGACCTTCCAGTTCGTGATCCGGCCGGTGAAGATTTCGCGGATTTCCTCCAGGCTCAGGGCCTCGAGCTTGTTGTTGGCATTGACGTAGACGGAGAGGCCGTCGAGGGCGACGGCGTATTCCCTGGGACGCTTGCTGAAGGCCTTGACGCATTGCTCGATCTCCTTCGACCGGATCTTGCGCGACGCGTTGGCGATGTCGGTCTGCCGGTTTTGCAGTGCGGCGAAGCCGGTGCCCGAGCCGCCGCCGGTGACCTGGACCTTCGTCCCCGGGGTTTTCTGCATGTAAACCTCGGCCCACTTTTGACCGAGGATGACCATGGTATCGGAGCCTTTGACGGTGATGTTGCCGGCGAGGGCGGACGTGGCCGCGAGGAGCGCGGCCGCGATGGTTGCGATGGGGTACAGGGCTTTCATGACAGTTGTTTTCTTGAGACGCGATTGTCTGCGGCCTTGGGACGGAGAGCGTTTAGAACTTCCAGACGGCATCCACCTGGAGTCGATTCATGTGGCTGAGTGTGCCGGGGAGGTACTCTTCGATGAGGTCGAGGCTGATGAAGGTGAGGTTGAGAGTGATGGAGTCGTAGGGTGAATAGCCGGCCCGGAGCCAGTGGCCGCGGACATTCGTGCCCGAACCGTACCCGGTTCCCGCGGAGCGCAGGACCGCGGGGACGCCCGCGGGTTGGAATGGGCCTTCATAGAATCCGCCGGAATCCGAATCGGTGAGTTCCTCCCACCATGCGTCGCCTTCGAGAAACTTCCAGCGATAGGTCAATTCCCATGTGCGCCGCTTGCCGGCCTTGCCGAAAGTAATCCCCGCCTGGTAGCCGCGATTCTGGTCGGAGGTTCCGAGGTTTTGGAGGTATTCGCCGAACAGTCGGATCGGAAAGGGGCCGGAGTAGAGGGGCGCCGAATCAAGGGTGTAAGTCAGGGCGGCGTCGACGACGAAGGTTTCAAATTCCTCGACGGGGGCGCCGAGGGTGAAGCCGGTGGCCTGTCCTGTGGCATTGCGTTGAACGCTGACGGTGCGCGCATTCCCCGAATTGATGTCGGGTACGGCCGCGCTGGTGAGTTGATCCTCATTCAGGAATCCGAGCAACGACCCGCCGAAACTGGAACTCCAGCGCTGGTTCCAGACGGACTCTAGGCGTGCCTGGCCACCGAGAAGGAACGGGTCCTTGCCCGAGGAACCGAACTCGTCCACGGCAAACTGGCCCCCGATGAACCGGACGGAATGCCGGTCGTCCACGGTATAACCGATCTGCTGGGCGAGTCCTTCGGGAGTGTAGTCGCCGTCAAAAACGAGATCCGAGAACGCGAAGGGATTCTCCATTTTCCCGAACGTCAGCGCGCCGGTCCAATCCCCGGTGTTGATCGGGGACCACCTCGCATAGACGGTGTCGAGGAAAACTCCCTTTTTCGCCCCGTTGTTCTGGAAGGATTGGTTGTTGGAGATGGGGTCGGAGCCGCGCGTGATAGTCCCCGCGGAGTCGATGTCGCCGGAGCCGAGCCGGAAGCCGACCTCGAAGTCGTCGAGCATGGTCACCGTGAAGCCGGCTCGAAGCCGGTAACGCCAGCGGGCGCGGTCGGAAAAGCCGGGGTGGTCACCGTAGAAGCCTTCGAAGCGTCCGCGGAAATCCCCGCTGAATTTCACACTTGTCACCCACTCGGGCATGCCGCTCTTCACGGAGTAGGCCTTGGTGAAGTCTTTGTCGGCCTGGTCGCGGAGTTCGTTCGCCTCGTCGAGGGTGAGGACGCCTTTCTCGACGAGCTTGTCGAGCAGGGCGTCGGCGGACTGGCCCTGACTTGGGGCAGGGAGGGTGAGCAGGCCGGCGGCGATGGCGCTGGGGAGCATGCGAGCCATGAAAGACATGAATGCGTTGGGGTAGGGTGGCGCGGAACAGGACGCCACGGCAGGCCCAACGTGAAACGAACGTGTATCGGATACGAGTCGGTTTTGTGTCGATTGTGTGACGAAGTGGGTGGATTGGGATGCCGGGAGGGAGGGTTGAGCTGATCATAACCATCTCTTTTTAAGATACTTAATCGCGATCTCTACCACGCGAATTTTCCTCCGAGCCAGTTCCTGGCGCGCAAGGACTTGTACGATTTTTTCTAGAAATTGGTCGATCGCTGCCGGGACGTGGGGACGATCGTCACGCACATCGTCATCACGATCCCGGTCACGGCGGGCATGGGGTATTTCTTCGTCAGCGCGTTGAAATGGTTCAGAAGACGCGCTGGGGTCTTGTCACGGAATCGTGACGCAGACGACGCCAAGTCGTGATGGGCCTGATCGACGGTCCTTCCATGCGTTGGCCGGCACACGTCGCCTTCTTCCTTGTTGCAGTCAGTCCTTTGGCATCTGGAGCGGATCTTCCGCTGCAGGCGACACGCGGCATTGTCGAGCAATGGGTCCAGACGCGGCAGTTGATCTCCAGGACGCGAGCCGACGGCGAGGCCATGAAAGAACTCCTGGGGCAGACGAAGGCGATCCATGAGCGAGAACTCCAGAGCTTGTACGAGGCCCTGACCCGGTCGAACACGAACAGCCCGCTGGTGACCCTGTAACGTACCCGGTCCGAGCTTGAATGGGAGAAATCGACCGCGGCTCTGGAACGTGTGAAGGGGATCGTCGAGACGCTCGAGGCGGCGGTGCGGGAGATGACGCCAAGACTCCCGGCACCTCTCCTTGAGTCGGCGAAACCGGTACTGAACCGGATTCCGGAGAGCGCCGGGACATCGCGCGCTGGCACGACCGAACGGTTGCAGGCGGTTGTCACGCTCCTGGGGGAGATCGACAAGTTCCATCAGACGATCACCGTGACGAGCGGACGGCAGTCGGACGGTAAGGGACGCGAGGTGAGCGTCGAGATGCTCTACCTCGGGCTTGGAGCAGCCTACTTCACAGATCCGACGGGGGACGTGGCCGGGTTCGGTGTTCCGGGCAAGGACGGCTGGCACTGGACCGTGAAGCCTGAAATCGGAAGGGAGATTCGTGAGGCCCTGGACATGTATCGGAATTCGAAACCGGCGGCGTTCGTGGGATTGCCGCTGACAATCCAACCGAAGGCCGGCGTCCGGAATTGACGTCTCTCTTCGATGCAGGAGCACACCATGGCGACCACGACAATCAAGCGGTGGGGCATCCTGCTGGCACTTCTTACGCTGGGTTTGGCATCGGGGGCGGCAGATCTCGGGATCCTGGCGGGCGAGGCTCGCCGCGATCTGGATGAGGCCATGGCTCAATTGGCGTCGGTGCGATCCGAGATGGAAAAGGAGATTGTGCCGCTTTCCCAGGAAGTGGCGGCCCTCGAGCAAAGGGTTGTGCAGAGACGACTCGAGGTGCAGAAGGCCGAGCGGTTTCAGGAGAATGCGCTCGTCGAACTCAATGCATTGAAGGGACAGACCCGCGCCCGCGCGGATGAGGTGAAGTTCGTCGACGCCCTGCTGACGGAGTACGAGCGGGCCTTCCGGGTCCGAACCCACATTGCAGAGCAGGAGCGATTAAAGCCGATCCTGGAAGCCGCGGCGAAGGCTGGAACGTCCCCGGACCGGGCGCCTGCGGAGCAATTGGCCGGCAGGCTGGCCTTGCTCACGGCTTCCCTGGAACGGTTGAAGGGGGCGGCGGGCGGTGAGGTCTTCGATGGGAAGGTGCTCTCCCCGGAAGGTCGGCTGGAGTCCGGTCACATTGTCCTGATCGGGCCGGTGGGCCTTTTTGCATCGAAGGACACGCCGCTGGTCGGACTGATCCAGCAAGAGGTGAACAAGGCGGATCCGACGGCCTTCCCACTGCCGACGGCACAGCGGGAAGGTGTTCGCGCGCTCGCGACTTCGGGGAGTGGTGAACTGGCGTTGGATCCCACGCTGGGCAACGCCGTGAAGCTGGCGTCGACGAAGGAAACGCTGGGCGAACATATCGCGAAGGGCGGGGTGGTGATGTGGCCGATTCTGGCGATGGCCGGGGTCGCGGTCCTCGTGGCCGGGGTGAAGTGGTTTCAGTTGTCGCGGGTGCGGCTGGCTTCGACGGCCGACCTTCAAGTCGTCTTGAACCATCTCAAGCAGCGGTCGTCGGAACGCGCGTTGGAGCATGCACGTTCCATCTCCGGGCCAGCGGGCGAGTTGCTGGTGACGGCGGTGGAGCATGCGGACGAGAAGAAGGAGTACCTGGAGGAGGTTTTGTACGAGCGAATGCTGGCGGCGAAGCCAAGGCTGGAGTCGCTGCTTCCGTTCCTCGCGCTGACCGCCGCGGCGGCCCCTCTGCTGGGATTGCTGGGCACGGTGACGGGGATGATTTCGACCTTCAACATGATCAGCCTCTTCGGCACTGGGGATCCGAAGACTCTTTCCGGGGGCATCTCGGAAGCCCTGATCACGACCGAATTCGGACTGTTTGTGGCCATTCCGGCGTTGCTGGTCCATGCCTTTCTGAGCAGGAAGGTGAAGGGAGTATTGGGGAGCATGGAGCAGACGGCGGTCGGATTCATCAATGGCATTCCGGAGAAACCAGGGAACGACGTGCTGAAGTCGGTCGATCCGACAAGCCAGAATCTCGTGGGAATCCGGCTCAGTCACTGAAAGGAGCGATCAACATGACGACGAACCTGACATGGATGGCGCAGAAGATTTGGGAATCCTGGGTTGCGGGCGGTTGGACGATGATCCCGATCGCCCTGGTGGCGTTCGCGCTGTACGCGAGCGGCGTGCACCTGCTGGCGACGCTGAATCGGCGGACGATGGGGCGGGTGTCGGACGAGTTGTTGCGGGCGTGGGTTTTGAAGCCGGATCAAGCCCCCGGTGAGATGCGGGAAGTCTTGCGGTACACCCAGGAGGACGTGACGTCGCTCGACGACGCCGTGAATCGATTCAAGGAAGTGGAGGCGAGCCGGGTTCCGGAGATCGATCGACGGCTGGCGAGCGTGAATGTGCTGGTGGGAACGGCTCCGTTGTTGGGCCTGCTGGGGACGGTTCTGGGAATGCTCGTGACGTTTCGTGCCATCGCCATGGGGGGAGGAAAGATGATGGATGCCATGGCCACGGGGATCTCGGAAGCCCTGATCACGACCGAGATGGGCTTGTTGGTGGCTGTGCCCGGGATGGTGCTCACGTACATGATCCGCCGGAAGCGCAACGAATACGTCAGCCTTTTGGCCCGGTTGGAATCGCTGACACTGAGGCATCTGCGGACCCGTATGCATGGCATGACGGGGGCCTTTATACGGACGGCGACCGCTCCCCATGCGAACGGGCATGTGCCCTCCGTCGCTAACGGGTCCTCGTGGGAAGCTGCCGGGAAATCGCGGGCGTGGGACCGAGCCACCGTGGGGGCTGACGCGCCGCTGCCGAGTGCGACATGAAATTCCGCCGTTCCCTCACGGACTCCGAGGAGAGTTCCGAGATCAACATGTCGCCACTGATCGACATGGTGTTCATCCTGCTGATCTTCTTCATCGTCACGACGACGTTCGTGGAGGAGTCGGGTGTGGAGGTCGACAAGCCATCGGCGGCCTCGGCGACACGGTTGGACAAGAACAGCATCATCTTCGCCGTGACGGCCTCCGGGCAGGTCGTCTACGGAGGCAAAGACGTGGGGGTTGGGGGTGTGCGGCCTTTGGTGAGCCGGTTGTGCGAAAGGGAACCGTTGCCCGTGATCGTGCAGACGGACAAGGCCACTCCAGCGGGAATTCTCATACGCGTGATTGACGAGGCGAAGCTGGGCAAGGCGAAGAACATCAGCCTTGCGACGGAACAGGGTTCATAGGCAGGCGAGGGGAGGAATCGCATGCGTGACGTCTTCCGACCGCCTTCTGTGGAATCGGGCTGGGTACGAAGCGTCCTGTTGGGGCTTGGATTGGTGGCGTTCGTCTTCGCGATCCTTCCCTTTACGACGGCCATATCGACGTCCAAGCAGCGGCAATTGCTGGCGACCCGGATCGACGTATCCGCGCTGCCGCCGCAGGCCGAGATCGAGGAGGTGCCGCCGCCGCCAGAGGAACCGGAGGAGGAGCCTCCACCTCAGCTCGCTGATGCCAATGAGGCGCCCATGGATTTGAATGTAAGCCTCGATCTGGCGTTGGGGTCGGGTGGGGCGATGGCCATGGGGGTGGGCGGAATGGGGGCGGACACGGGGGGGACCGGCTTGGACGTGTTTGACGTGGCGGATCTCGAGCGACGTCCGGAGGCAGTGGCGCAGGTGCCTCCGGTTTACCCGGCGGAACTCCGGAAAGCGCGGATCGAGGGCACGGTGACCCTGATCTTTCTGCTGAACGAATCCGGCCTGGTCGAGGATCCGCGCGTGGACGCCTCGACCCACCCCGAGTTCGAGAAGCCGGCGCTCGACGCGGTTCGGAAATGGCGCTTCCGGCCGGGCATGCGGGAAGGCCAGGCGGTGAAAACGTTTATGCGATTGCCCATGCGCTTCCGGGTGGCCGGAAGCTGATTGGATTCCCATTCCCTCCATGACTCCGAAATCCCTGTTGAAGCTTCTCTTGGCCGTCCTCGTGACCGTGACCACGACGGCCGGCGGCCAGACGACGCGCTCGAGGCGGAACCGTGAAAGCGCCGCTGCGGAAACCGCGGCGATGGCGGCCACACGGCCGGTGACTTTCGCGCCAGTTCCGGCGGATCACCCGCTGGCCGGGGTCTGGAACGATCCGGACTTCGCGCGGCGGTTGGCCGGGAGTTACGGCTTTCTCTCGGAGGCGGAACCGCGATTGAACGTCGAGGAACAGGTCGTGTTCCGCGACAGGATCGTGCCCTTGCTGCGGGAGGATCCCGCGAAGGCGATCCCGGAATTGCAGGCCGCCCAGAAGTCAGGTGCTTCGGCGGTTTTCGATTTCACTCTTGGCACGGTCTACTTCCAGACGGAGGACTTCACCAACGCGGTGAAACAGTACGAGCTGGCATTGGCGAAATTCCCGGACTATCGCCGCGCCCAGAGGAACCTCGCGCTGGCCTTGATGCGTAGCGGCCGGATTGCGGAAGCGATCCGCCCGTTGACGCGCACGATCGAGTTGGGGGGCGCGGACGGAAAGATCTACGGCTTGCTGGGATTCGCACATCTTAGCGAGGGCCGACTCATTTCTGCCGAAGCGGCATACAAGCAGGCGATGGTCTTCGAGCCCGACAATCTCGACTACCTGCTCGGCCTGGTGAAGTCCTACCTCGGCTCCAACAACCTGGATGCCGCGGTCGCGCTTCTGGACGAGCTGATCCAGATGCACCCGGAAAAGGAGAATCTTTGGGCCCTGCAGGCGAACGTGTTCGTCCAGCAGGAGCAACCGGCCAGGGCGATCGTCAACCTCGAGGTCCTTCGCAAGCTCGACCTCGCGGACGCAGCGAATCTGGCACTGCTGGGAGATCTCTACCTATCGGAGGAGCATCGGGACCTCGCGCTGGACGCCTACACAGCGTCGATCGAGAAGGATGGGGGCAAGACGCCGGCCCGGAGCCTTCGGGCGGCGGAGATTCTGGTCAGTCGTGGCGCCCATGCGCAGGCGCGAATCCTTGTTGAGCGAATCCGATCGGCGGCAACGCCTTTCGGCGACGACGAACTGAGGCTGTTAAAAGTGGAGGCCCGGGTGGCGCTTGCGGACGGACGCGGAGAGGATGGGATCCGGATCCTCGAGTCTCTGGTGGAACGGAATCCGCTCGACGGTGAGGCGCTGTTGCTCGCCGGTGACTATTTGGCGCGCAACGGCCAAGCCGAGAAGGCCGCCTTCAGGTATGACGCCGCCGCCAAGATCACGGGCTTCGAGCCCGATGCATTGTTGAAGCAGGCCCAACTGAAGGTAAGCGACCAGAAATACAGTGAGGCGGTTGAGTTGCTGCGTCGCGCCCAGAAACTGAAGCCTCGCGACAATGTCGCACGGTACCTGGAGAAGGTGGAACAGGCGGCGGCGAGGGTTCGATCGTGAGGCGCGGCTGCGAGAAGAGTGGGGGAAGCGTTCCGCCTCCCGTCGAACCGGGCGCGGCGCCAGGCGGAATCCGCCCGGGTTCATGGTCTGAACACCCGTCCGAACCACGGATATCTTCGCGTCCCATGAACCGTGGAATCGATTCATTGATTTCCAAGGACTTGCTTCATCAAGCCACGGAGTGGCGCCAGAGCCGTGGCCCACGGCGCGAGCCGTGGGAACGGCCCCGAAAAGGATGTTCGGAGCCCCGGAGGGGCGGTCAGACAACGTCCGTCCTCTTTCGCCCCTCCGGGGCTCCCTACAAATCGGACCTGACTTCCACGGCTTGCGCCGTGGGCTACGGCTCTTTCGGCCCTCCGGGCCTACCAGAAACCCGCCTACCCACGAACCGACCCAGCGAACCTGTCTGGTCACCCTCGAAACCCGCTGGGCCATTTCCCCCTCTCCCGATCGCGGGAGAGGTCCGGGGTGAGGGCAACCGCTCGTTCCGCAGTTCATGGTCCCAATGCGCGGTTCGCAAACCGTGGTCCCTTCCCCCGAACCACGCGTTCGCCAGAGTAGCGGCAGGCGTCCCGCCTGCATTGGCTGGAAATGAGGCATGTCGCCTTCTGGGGACCGTCGCGGAGCGACGGCGGAATGGGACGTTCCCTGCATCGGTTTCACTGGAGTTCCAGCGTCGCTCCGCGACACCTGTGTTCTGGTGCCTGTTCATCGTCGCCTGGTTCCTGTGCGGACGTGGGCTGGGTTTCGCCCAGGACACAGGAGGAATCTCGGGACTGATTGTGGAAGGCTGGGAAGGCAAACCCCTTCCGGGCGTCGCGGTCACCGTCCGCGGCACGACGCTCGCCACTACCACGGATACCCAGGGACGGTACCTCCTTTTGAATGTCGCGGTGGGCGACCAGGTCGTCCGTTTTTCCCGATCCGGCTATGCGACCGACGTCGTGACCGACGTCCGGGTCGTGCCCGGACAGACGACGGCCGCGAACGCGACGCTCCGGCCGGAATTCTACGAGATGGAAGAATACGAGGTGACGGCAGAGATCTTTGCCGAGCAAGCCATCGCGATCCTCCAGGAACGGAGGGACTCGAGCGCCATCATGGACGCGATCGGGTCGGAGCAGTTTCGGAAGCTTGGGGTTTCGGATGCCGCGGACATCATGACCAAAGTGACCGGCACCACGGTGGTGGACGGTAAGTTCGCGGTGATCCGAGGCCTGGGTGACCGTTACAACGTGACGATGCTCAACGGAGCGGAGGTGCCCACGGCGGATCCGTACCGGCGCGCCGCCCAGTTGGACATGATTCCCGCGGGCATGATCGACCGGGTCCTGATCAGCAAGACGTTCACGCCCGATCTGCCGGGAGGCTTCGCAGGCGGGGCGGCGAACATCATCACCCGGACGTTTCCGGACAAGTTCAACCTGAGTGTCTCGCTCGGACTGGAGCACAACACGCAGGCGACGGGCAACGAGAAGTTCCTCACCTATCGCGGTGGTTCGACGGACTGGGCGGCCTTCGACGATGGCACCCGTGCATTGCCGGTCGATCTGAAATCGGTGACGGGCCAGCAACTGGCGACTCCCCCCCGGTTGACGAGCGAGACTCCGGCTCAAGCGCAACTCCGGCGACAACAGGCGGACCGCGTCCAGGGTTATCTCAATTCGTTCAAGTCTTACGAATTCGCTCCGACGACGGAAGCGCCGCCGCCGAACACGATCGGATCGCTGTCGGTGGGGAACACCCACGCCATGGGGGAAGGAAGGTTGGGCTACCAGGCTTCCATCACCTATTCCCGGAAGTTCACGTTCTACGACGACGGTTACACGGCGAAGTACCGAAACGCTGACGTGGATTCCGAACCCTATGAGGAGTATGTCGACTCAAGGTCGCTCACCGAGATCAATTGGTCGGGCGTGGTCAGCCTGGGGTACGAACTCAATGAGGACCATGAATTTGGCTTCAACTTCATCTACAACCGGAATGGGGAGGACATCGCGCGCCGGCAGATCGGGGCACGCCCGGAGAACCTGGCGAACCGCGTCGTGGACCGAAGCACGCTCCAGTGGACCGAGCGTGACCTGCAGAACTTCCAGATGCTGGGGCGGCATCACTTTCCAGATTGGTCGGAGATGGACGCGAGCTGGCTGGTCTCCCTCGCGGGAACGAGCCAGGACGAACCGGATCAACGCTTCTTCAATTACGCGCGGGAGGAGGATTATACGGGAAACGACCTGAACAACAACGCGCTTCCCGAGCCCTCGGTTCCGACGCGCAACTACCGGACGCTTGAGGAGTCGAACTTGAATGCGAGATTTGACGACACCATCCGCTTCCGATGGCTGGGCGATCTCGAGACGGTGTTCGGGATCGGCACGTCCGTGGGCTTCTCACAGAGGGACTTCTTCCAGAAATCGTTTGGGTTCGAGACGGGAATCGCTGCGCCTTCCGACCCGTGGACCGCGGCGGGGGACCCGAATGACTATTTTACCCCGGAGAACCTCAACTACAGCACTGAGCGTGGGACGCGGGGGGCGACCAATTACGTGTTTCCGAGGCGATTTTTTACGCAGCAGTTCGGTGACTACGAGTACGAGGGTGTTCAGGATCTGATCGCTGGTTACTTCAAGATCGAGCAGGAAGTGACACCGTGGCTCAAAGTCACAGGGGGCCTTAGGCCGGAGAGCACCGACCTCGAGATCGCGTCGGTATCGAACCGCGGCAACACAAACTCGACGATCCGCCAGCTCGACGTGCTGCCATCCGCGGGCCTGATTTTCGCGATCATCAGCAACATGAACGTCCGCGTCAGTTATTCGGAAACGGTGGCCCGCCCTACCTACCGGGAGTTCGCTCCCTATGAATCATACGATCCATTTGGGGATGAGATCGTGCGTGGGAATCCGAATCTGACGATGAGCTCGATCCGGAACTACGACGCCCGCTGGGAGTGGTTTCCGGCTCCGGGTTCCGTATTTTCAGTGGGTGGGTTCTACAAGGATCTCAAGAATCCCATCGAGAAACTGATCGTGACCTTCGGGGGTGGCATCGTCAGTTTCGAGAATCGGGCCGAAGCCACCGTTTACGGGGCTG
>JBBQIU010000019.1:0-11576 GCA_038325245.1 Verrucomicrobiota bacterium | reverse complement strand
GGGTCTGAACAACAAGATCCGAGTGGTCACCAGACGTTCCTACGGTTTCAGAACCTTCCGAGGCATGGAATTGGCCCTTTATCACAACCTTGGTCACTTACCCGAGCCTCCAGTTACCCACAAATTCTGCTGAGGAGGCGAAGAAATCATCCGCCATTTCCTGGCGGGTTCACCGCCCAGCCAGACACCCGTGCTCACGTTCGCACGAACCGGGGGCAACCTTGTTCTGACCTGGACAGGTGGATCGCTCGAATCCACCGCGACCCTTCCCGGGACGTGGGCTCCCATCGCCAACGCGACCTCGCCTTTGACAGTCCAACCGGCAGGTCAGGCAAGCTACTACCGACTCCGGCAGTAGGCGGAAGTCCACTCCGACTTCATCGAATCAAGAAACATCAAGGGCCCGGGAGATACTCCCCGGGCCCTTTTCTTTCAGCCATTCCAACCAAACGGTAATCCTGTTGCGTCTCGTAATCCAAATCCTACTCCAAATCCTAATCTTCCCCCTCCCGCCACCCGATCAGCGGTCAGATGATTAGAATTAGGATTAGGAGTAGGATTAGGATTAAGACTAAGAATGTTGTCCGGCTATCCCGAGAACTCCCTATTCCCGCCTTTTAGTCCCGGAGAATATGGCAGTTGTAGCCGCCGGGATTCTTCACCAGGTATTCCTGGTGGT
The DNA here is from genome assembly GCA_038325245.1 of Verrucomicrobiota bacterium. Classification (GTDB taxonomy): domain Bacteria; phylum Verrucomicrobiota; class Verrucomicrobiia; order Limisphaerales; family CAIMTB01; genus CAIMTB01. The sequence continues at coordinate 10,897 of JBBQIU010000019.1, read as the reverse complement.
AATCCTCCGCCCGATGAAAGGTGCTCGCCCGGGTAATCTCCGTAACGATCGGACGCTTGAACCCTCCCGACTTCCCCACCTGCGCCTTCACCCGCTCGGCGACTTCCTTCTGTTCCTCGGTCGTGTAGAAAATCGCCGACCGGTACTGGGTGCCAACGTCGTTGTGCTGCCGGTTCAACGTCGTCGGATCGTGCATGCGGAAGAAATAGCCGAGCAGTTCCTCATACGGCAGCAGGCGGGATTCGAACACGATCCGGATGCCCTCCGCATGTCCCGTCGTTCCGGTGCAGATCTCCTTGTAGGTCGGTGACGCCGTCGTGCCGCCTATATAGCCCACGCTCGTTTCGACGACACCCGGAATCTTCCGAAGAATCTCCTCCATCCCCCAGAAGCAGCCGCCAGCGAGAATGGCCGTCTCCCGGGACGCAATCGCCGGCCCTCCCGGGAGCGGAACTTCAGATGTTGCTTTCGCGGGATCAGCGGAGGGGACTTCGTTCATGGCGAGGGTGGCAGGCGGGTTCGTTTCCAATGCGGCCGCCGACCGGAATCCGCGCACGGCGGCAAACAGGCACAGCGCGGCAAGGCCCGCGGCAGCAAGAGTGAGAATGGATCGGGTGTTCATGGTTTTCAGAGTTCGGGCGTTGTCGGGTCCACGGACTCAGTCCGCCCCGATCCCACAGATGAGTCGGCGACGACACCGGGACCTTTCAGCGAGTTTCTTACCGTGTCCACTTCCTCTTCGACATCGCTGCGATCCCCCAGCCGCATGGCCTGCATCAACGCGCGTCGTCCGACCCTTCGATCCGGGGTGAGGGATTGGCCCGGGAAAACAGAACGCGCCCGACCGCGTTGCCGCAGAGCACGCGCAAGTCGTCGAAGAAGGTGTAGAAAATGGGGACGACGAGGAGCGTGAGGAGGGTGGCGGTCGTCATGCCCCCGATGAGGGTCAGGCCGAAGCTCTTGTAGCTGAGGCCCGTCTCGCTGGGTGCGCTGACGGTCAGCGGAACCATGCCGATGATGGTGGTCAGCGCGGTCATGAGGATCGGCCGGAACCGGCGCTCCGCCGCCTGAAGCAGGGCTTCCATCCGGGCCATCCCCTCCTGGCGCAGGCGGTTGACGTAGTCGACGAGCACGATGCCGTTGTTCACGACGACGCCGATGAGAAGAATCACTCCCACGGCGCCCAGGAAATCAACGTCCTTGCCCGTTGCGAAGTGCATCCAGACCACGCCGATGCCGGCGAGCGGTACGGTGAGGAGCACGGAGAGGGGAAGGATGAAGCTCTCGAAGAGGAAGCCCATCAGGAGGTAGATGAACACCACCGAAAGTCCGGCGGCGTACATCATCGTGAGCATCTCGTCCATTGCCGTGTCCCGGGACGACGTACCGAACGTGACACCTTCCGGAAGCGAGAGGCTTTTCTGGAGTGCAACGAGACGCTCCCGTGTGTCGGCTGCCTCCTTGTCTGCCAACTCGAATGTCATCGAGCGCGTGATCTTCTTATTTCTTCGGAAGATGCTCCGGGGCGTGTTGTGAACCTCCGCATCCGTAAGCGCCGAGAGCATCACGCGCCCGCCGTCGGCCGTTGGGACCTGGAAACCGCCCAACTCCGCCATCGTCTCCCGGTCTGACTCCTGGAAGCGGATTCGCACGGGAATCTCGCGGCCGGCTTCGTTGTACTTCGGCAACTGCTGGCCCCGCAGCGCATAGCCGATCAGGCCTGCGATCACCTCGGGGCTGACGCCAGAGGCCGCCGCCCGGTCCCGGTCGATCCGCAACGCCATCTCGCTGGGGGAAGCCTCCTCGCCGCGGCGAACCCCGACCACGCCCGGAACGCCCAGAAAGATCGGCTCGATCCGGGACGCCAGTTCGTCCAGATCGGCGGCGTCGTCGCCTTCCAGGTAAACGCCGAAGGAGGCCCGACCCTTCGCGTCCTCAGCCCGGTTCTCATCGCCCTGGAAAATGCGGATGCCCGGCTTCTTGGGAAGCTCCTTCAAGAGGTCGGCCGCCACCTCTTTCGCGGTGCGCCGAACGGTGCGGTCCTCGGCGAACCAGCCCTCGATGGAACCGTATCGCGGCCGGAAGAATATGAAGTACCCCTTCAACCCGTACTCCTCCTTGCGCCGCTCAAGGACCGCCTCCACCGCCCGGAAGTATTCTCCGAGGTCCTCGAAACCGTACTCGTTCGACGCCTCCACATTGAGCTGGAACCCCGTGCGGTCCTCCTCCTGTTGCTCGACGAAATTGACCTTCTTGAACGCCCAGCCGAACGTGAGGGCGAAGACCGCCGCCAGGAGGATCACGAGGCCCAGGCGGCGGGGGAGGAAAAAGGCCAGGGAACGCACATAGAACCGGTTGAGACCGCCCAGGGTCCGTTCGTACCCGCGTTCGAGCAGCACATTGATTCGCCCGTGCGCGCGGTGGAACGCTGAATCCGTGGTGCCCGACCCCGACCGGGGCAACGTGAGATACACGCTCAAGGGAATGAAGACCAACGCCACGACCAGGGATGCGACGAGCGCGACCGAGATGGGCAGGGCGAGCCGGATCAGGAAGAACTGTCCCTCCCCCTCCACCAAAGCCGCAGGGACGAACACGATCACCGTCGTGAGTGTCGCCATGGTGATGGCGAGGGCGATCTCCCCCGCGCCGCGAATGCATGCATCCGCCCGGCTCCAGCCCTCGCGGTGGTGCCGATGGATGTTCTCAGCGACGACGATCGAGTTGTCGACGAGCATGCCGATCGCGATGACAAGGGCGAGAATGGTCAGGATGTTGAGTGATTCCCCCGCAAAGAACATCGTCGTCAGCGCGATCAGCAGCGACAACGGGATCGAGAGTGTGATGATCAGCGTGAGTCGGATGCGGCGGAGGAACGCGAACAACACCAACGCGGCCAGCACGGCACCCAAGAGGCCGCCCCAGACGAGGTTATTCAGGGAATCCTCCACGACCTCGCCCTGATTGAACAGCATCTCGCTGTACATCGAGGCCAGGCGAGGATCGCGTTGAAGCCGCTTCAACTCCTCCGTCACACGTCGTGAAACCTCGACCGTGTTCGCCTCGCCTTCCTTGAAGACCACGAGCGCGACGGCGGGCTTGCTGTTCACCCGCACCGAATAGCGCTTCTCAGGCTCCTCGTACTTGATTGTCGCGATGTCCCCCAGTCGGACGTTCGGAGATAATGGTCGGTTCCTGAGCGCGTCGACCGACGGGTACTGCGCCACGGAACGCAGCAGATATTTCCGTCCAGACTCCCGGACATGCCCGCTGGCCATGGTGAAATTATCGTCCCCAAGCTCCTGCGTGAGTTGATACAGGTTGAGCCCGGTCGCTTCGGCCAGCTTCCGGTCCAACTCAATCAGGATCTCCTTTTCCTCCAAGCCATCGGTTTGGACATTCGCGACGCCGTCGATCCGCTCCAGTCGCTGGACGATTTGCCGCTTGATCAGCGTGTAGTAGTCCGTGAGACCCGGGTCGATCGCGAAGCCGATGACCGCCACCGGAATGCCCGAGGCGTCCTCCTTCCGTATGTACACGCGGTCCGCATCCGTGGGGAAGAGCAGCCGCGCCCGTTGAACACGGTCCCGGACCTCGCGATAAGCGACATCCATGTCCGTGCCACGCTTGAAGCGGAGGAAGGCGCCCGCCGAGCCCTTGGACGAGAACGAGTTGATCCCATCGAGCCCGCGCACCGTGCTCAGTTCCTCCTCGAGCGGCAGCGTCAGCTTCTGGAGAACCTCCTCCACCGGGGCGTCCTGCCAGGGTACCCAAACCCGCAGATTCTGGCCCGTGTACCCCCTGGGAAACAGCTCGAGGGGAAGATCGATCGTCGCAACAACGCCCACCACAACGATGCTCATCAGGAGGACGAGCACGGTGATCCGCCGACGCAGCGCGCCTCGCGTCAGGGCGCTTGCCAATTCCTCGGCGCGATCCTGGGGTGGTGGCGACACCAGTTTCGCGGGCGGTTCAGGGTTGGGCGGCGACATCGGAATAATCCCTGGCTTTGAACCACCGCACCCGCCACTCCAGCACGAGACAGTACAAGACCGGAATGACAACGAGCGTGAGAATGGTGGATGCGCTCAGTCCAAAGATCACCGTCAGCGCCAGGGGCGTTCGGATCTCAGCGCCATCCCCCAGCCCGAGCGCCATTGGAAGCAGCCCTAGAACCGTCGTGCCCGTGGTGAGCAGAATCGGCCGCAGGCGCACGTGTCCCGCCTTGGCGACGGCTTCGGCGATGCTCATGCCTCGGGCTCGGAACTGGTTCGCGCAGTCGACGAGGACAATCGCATTGTTGACGACGATACCGGCGAGAACGATGAGGCCGAGAAACACCATCACCGAGATCTCGGTTCCGGTCAGAAGAAGTCCCGCGGCGCTTCCGAAGAATGCCAGGGGGATCGACACCATGATGATGAGGGGCTGGACGAGCGATTCGAACTGCGCCGCCATAATGACGTAGACCAGGAACAGGCTTAGTCCCAAGGCGAGCACCAGGCTTCCCCGACTGCGTTCCCATTCCTCGTTCTGACCCCGGATCGCCAGTTCCATGTCCGCCGGCAGTTTCACATCGCGACGGAACACCGAACGGATGACCTCGACGGCAGCCCCCAGCGAACCGCGTCCCACGTTCGCCTGGATCATCGCGACACGCTGTCCGTCCACACGGCGAATCTCATTGGGTCCCTCGCCAACGGCCAGATCGGCAACCGCGCGGAGTTGGATGGGACGTTCGTCGCCGGAATTCACGATCAGCCGGCCGACATCCTCGACCTGGGCTCGGTCGTCCTCCTCAAGTCGTACGAGAATTGGGATCCTGCGATCCTTGAGATTGAACCGCGTGGCTTCGAAGCCCTTCACCAGATCGCGCACCTGGCGCGCGATGGTTCCAATATTAAGACCGTACAATGCCAGACGATCGCGGTGATAGGTGACCTGTATCTCGGGGGCACCCCGCCGAAGACTGGCTTCCACATCCGCCAACTCGGGGCGTTCGGACAGAACCGCCTCGACGCGCGTTGAAACCTCTTTCAGCACCGCGAGGTCATCGCCCTGAAGCTCAATGACAATCGGGCGTTGCGAGCTGAAAAGGACAGGCCGGACGACACGCACCGTGGCATCGGGGATCTCCGAGAAGTGCGCGCGGATTCGCTGAAGCACCCGTTCCTCCGCCGCGGCGGGATCGCTTCCCGGCACGAGCACGATCTTGAAACGGGCAGTTTGTTCGCCTTCGTCGGAGCGTTTGATGTTCGTGACGTCGTAACCGAACGTCACCAAAACCGCCTCGATTTCTGCCAGGTCTGCGAGGATCGCCTGTTCCACGGGAGAAAGGACGGCCTGGGTTTCTTCCAGGGGCGTCCCGACCGGGAGGTCCACTTCCACCGTGAACTCGCCCTGATGCACTTCAGGAAGAAGTTCGGTTCCAAGGCGCCGCCCCATTTCCCAAGTGAGCCAACCGCAAACGGCGACGCAGGCAAACACGGGAAGCGGATGGGCCAGGGCACGACGGATCCAGACCGGGTACCGCTCCTGAAGCCGCTCGGTCAGACTCCCGACGAAGCGGGCCGGAAGGCCCAGTCCGACATGTCCCAGCCACGCGACGCCCGGTCCGACCACACGGACGGCGAACCAGACGACGCCAAGCAGAATCCCGAGCAGGAGACGCCCCACGACTTCCAGGAGCGTGGCCACAAGAAGCTGAACCACCCCCAACGGCAGCAGCCATCGCCGAAAGCGCCCATCGCCCTCCACCCATCCGGTCCGGAAAGAACGCCACGCGGCAAGTCGCCTGGGTTGCGCCGCCTGCTCGGAAGCGACGCCGAATTCGGGAGGCTGCCGGCTCGCGAGCATCGGGACGAAATAGACCGCCACGGCCAGGGAGGCGAGAAGCGACGCCACCACCGCGAGACTGAGATCGCCGAAAACCTGGCCGGCAATACCCTCGACAAAAACCATCGGAAGAAACACGGCCACGGTGGTCAGCGTGGACGCCACCACCGCCCCGCGAACCTCGGCGGTTCCGCGGATGGCCGCCGCGATCCGGTCATCGCCCTCCTCCCGGCAGCGGAAGATGGATTCCAGCACAACGATCGAATTGTCCACCAGCATGCCGACGCCGAGAGCGAGTCCGCCGAGGGACATGATGTTGAGGCTGATGCCGACGAGGTGGAGCGGCGCAAAGGTGATGAGCAGGGACATCGGAATGCTCACGCTGATGATCGCCGTGGTCTTGAAATCGCGCAGGAAGAGAAAGAGGACGATCACCGCCAGCAGGCCACCCAGCAGGGCGGCATTCCGGACCTCCCGGATGCTGCTCTCGATGAAGAGTGAGCGGTCCGCCACCACCCTCAGACGCGCCCCTTCCTGGTCATTGAGTTGTTGCGCAAGACCCGGGGGCGGACCGGGTGCCCCCGACTTCGGAGCCCATTGGGCGTACCACGGTTGCGGGGCCACCACCGGAGGCTTCAAGGTTCCCACTGCCGCAAGGACCGACTTCGCGACCGCCACGATGTTGGCGTCGGCCTCCTTGTAGATGTCGATCTGGACGCTTTCTGCTCCCTGGGTCCGTGTCAGAATCTCACGCTCGCGATGGGCGCGGACCACGCGGCCAAGATCCTTGAGGCGGATCTCGGGACCGTCCTGGCGTACCACCACCGTCTCGGCGATCTCGTCCAGGCTCTCGTACTCGTTCAGTGCGCGAACCATGTATTCGGTCCGCCCCTCCTTCAGCGTGCCTCCGGCGACATTGATGTTCTCCTGCCGAAGCCGGTCGATGACGGTCTGCACCGAAATGCCCGTGCGCGCGAGGGCCTCCTTACGCAGGAGCACGTGGTATTCCTCCTCCAACCCGCCCCGGACCCGAACGGCCGCGACGCCCTTGATGGGTTCGAGGGCTCGCTTGACCTGGAGATCGGCAAGCCGCCGGAGGCGTCGGAGCCCCTGTTCCCCACCATACCGGGCTCCCTCGCCGGCAAGGCTGAGTTCCATGATCGGATCCAGGGCCGGATCGAAACGAAGGATCAGGGGGCGCTCTGCCTCGCGAGGAAGAAAAACCAGGTCGATTTTCTCGAGGGCCTCCTGCGCGGCCTTCGACATGTCCGTGCCCCAGAGGAACTCGAGCGTCACATCGCTCAGCCCGCTTCGGCTGACGCTCGTGAGGCGGTTCAGGCCTGCCAGGACACCCAGCGCCTCCTCGATGGGACGGCTGATCTCGTTCTCCACCTCCTGCGGAGCGGTGCCCGGGTACTCGGTGCGGACGGTGAGCGTTGGATACGTCAACTCCGGCATCAAGGTCACCGGCAGCCGTTGAAGCGAAAAGAACCCGAACACGACCGCCGCCGTGAAGACCATCAACACAGCGACCGGTCGGTGGGTGATGAACGACGTGCTTCGGGTGGCGGGTGTCACGCGCGGAAATTCTGCTTTGAATGGCTCCGTCTCAGCGCTTCGCGGCGCTTTGAACAGGCGCGTTCGTCGTCCCGGGTTCGGGATCCTCAGGCAGTCGAACGAGCGCCCCATCCTTCAGTCCCATCTGGCCCGCCACCACCACCCGATCCCCCTCCTTAAAGCCTGTAGTCGGCTCGACGTGCAGGCGATCGCTGACGCGCGGTTCCACAAGGATCTTCTCCACCTTGCGCTCTTCCCCGAGCCGGAAGGCGTAGAATTGATCGCCGTCCATGACGAGGGCTCGCTTGGAGAGAAGGACGGCGTTGGATTTGGAATCCAATACAAGGTCTACATCGACATACATGCCGGGACGCAGCGGCCCTACCTGCACAAACCCAAGCGTCACCTTGACCGTGCCGGACTTCCCATCCACCACCGGCGCGATGCGGCGTACGCGCCCCGCGAACTCCCGCGTCCCGAGAGCAGTCGCGAAGACGCGGGCGATTTGGTTGGTGGCAAGGCTGGCGAGATTCTTCTCCGGCACATAGATACGGGCGACGACGGATTCGAAGTCCACGACGTCGAAAAGGTGATGCCCGTTGGTGACCAGATCCCCCAGCTTCACAAGGCGCCGCGTGATAACGCCGCCGAGCGGCGCACGAATGACCGTGTACTCCAGTTCCCGTTTCGCATCCTCCAGGGCCAGTTCCAGTTGGCGCATCTCGAACCGCGCATCCGTGTAGACCTGGTCACTGATCAGCTTCTGGGCGTAAAGCGCCTCCAGACGTTCGAATTCGCTGCGAGCCTTGGCCAGGTTGTTCTCTGCCCTGGCCACCGTGACCCGCTGATTCGAGTCGTCCAGGCGGACGAGCACCTCCTCTTTCTCCACCGAGGCGCCTTCTTCCACCAACAATTCGACCACGCGATTCGCCGTCCGGCCGAAGACCTTCACCTCCTGTTCCGCCTCAAGCGTGGCAAACGTCCGGAGCGTCGACTCGATCGGCCCGCGCTGAACCGACGCCACTTCCACGGGTATCGACGTCACCGTCTCCTTGCCCTTTGAGTCGTCCTTGCGCGGCCCACATCCCGCCATAAACGCCATCATAAGCGCCACGACGACGAGGGGGTATGACGCCTGCGAGACGGCGCGGCTGGAGTCGGGAATCATTTGAAAAGGCGGGCCAAGCACACCGACCCGAACGCGCAAGTTGCATCGGACTTCCATCCGGGGCGAGCGGCAATTCTTGCCCACCGAAATTCCGACCACCGGGCGTCCAGAGGTTGGGTCTGGATCGGGATCGGAACCCAATGGAACCGAACCAGCACTTGAAGGTGTTGGTCCCGTCCGCCGTTCTCCCCCACCCTGCCTCCGTGCCTCCGTGCCTCCGTGCCTCCGTGCCTCCGTGCCTCCGTGGCAACAAAAGCCTGCCCGTCTCAGACCCGCCCCGCCCGACGGAGTCGCGGATCATCCTTCCTGAAGACAAGGCTCACTGCCACGAACACCAACCAGATCGCGGCGAATAGCAGGATGATCGCGTCGCCCCCGTGGGTGGCGAAGATCCGGCCCGTGATGAACGGCCCAATCACGAGGCCGCACGCAAAGAACACGTTGAAGATCGAATTCGACCTCGGGTACTCGCGCGGACTCACGATGACCCCCTGGAGCGCCAAGGAAAGCGGCGGCATCGAACTGATGCAGCCCCCGGCGATCACGAACACCAGGGCCATCGCGATGAACGATTTCAGCGGCAGCATCGCCAGCATTCCCAGCATCCCGACGATCGCCAGTATTCGCATGACCCGCACGTGGCCAAAGCGGTCGCCCGCGCGGCCCGCGAAATTCGCAATCAGAAGCATTCCCGCCGCGGCGAAGGCGATGGCGAGGCTCGCCTGCTCGTCCGGAACGCCTTTCTCCTTCGCCAGATAACGCGGCACGAAAAGCGCCGCCGATGACTGAAAAAAGCCGCTCACAAAGGTGGCCGCGCAACTGACCTTGATCTTCCATGCCAGGGACACGGAACCCCGCAGCCCCGCCGGCGCCTCCGCCCCGGCCTCGACGTCCCCATCCTCCGTCACCTCGATCCGGCGCTCGCTCTCCGCGGGATCCGGGTCCAGTCCGAACCCGCAGATCAACGCCGCCGCCGCCGCGATGCCTCCGGCGACATAGAACCGCATTTCCGGCGCGATGAGGCCCGACACCGCAAAGGACAACACTGGGCCCACCATGTAGCCGAACATTGTGAAGGTCGCCGACAAGCTCGTCGCCAACGCCTTGTTCTCCCGGTTGGCTCGCCACAACACGAGCGTCTCGGCGCTCATCCAGACGCCCATCGAGAACAGGCCGTCCACAAACCGGTCCAAGGCCAGCGCCGGGTAACTCTTCAGAAGCGGCACGATCCCAATCATCACCGCATACCCAAGGATCGAAACCGTCAGAGTCCATCGCGCCGAAAAGCGCCGGATCAGAGCCCCCGACGGGACGGCGAACAGCACCAAGCCCAGCGCGAACCACGACGCCAGCTCGCCCACCACGTCATGCCCCAACCGGCGCGCTTCGAGGACGATGGGCAACACCGCCAGGGCGATGCCGTACGCCGTCGACAGCACCAGCATCGTCGCGTAGATGACCCAGAGGTTCCGGTCGGGCAGGTGCTCGCGGAGATATCGAATCATCCGCGGCAAGGCTGCTCAAGTGGCCCCGGGGACCGCGAGAAAGAATCAGCCCCGCACCCGGTAGAACTTGCGGGCCGCGCTTGGCTGAACCGTCACGGGGCTGGCGCCTGCCTCGTTCTGCCAGGGGCCCGACACGCTATCCGCACTCTGCAACTGGCCGCCGCCGTACGTGATCACCGCGTTCCCAGCCGAGCGCGCCACGGAAAGCGTGGGAACGGCTCCCCCGCCCATGGCGTACTCGATCGTCTTAAAGAACAGCGACTTGCCAGTCTCGTTCAGCATGTCGATGTCCGGAGCATAGTTGACCGTGGGATTGGCCGCCTGTCCGAGGAAGAACACGATCCGCTTGTTCGGGGCGATGCTGCCGTCCACGAGCCTGTCCCCCTTCTCGTAGATGAACAGTGTGGGATAACTGCCGTCCGGCTCGATGCTGGCCAAAACATCCGCGTCGGCCGAAGGAATGCCAAAGTTGAAACTGTAAAGTTCCTTGTACACCGTGCGCAGACCCGCCAGAAGGCCGGCCAGAAGGTTGAAAAGCGCAAGGGTTCGGGCGTGGCCGTGCTGCCCGGGAAGCTGACCGACTGCGAAAGCCGTGACCTGGCGCACAACGAAGTGTTTTTGGTCGAGGGCGATTCGGCCGGCGGCAGCGCCAAGATGGGCCGCAACAAGGAAAGCCAGGCGGTGCTGCCGTTGCGCGGCAAGGTGCTCAACACCTGGGAGGTGGACCGCGACCGGCTGTTTGCCAACACCGAGATACACGACATTGCCGTCGCCATCGGCGTTGATCCGCACGGTCCGAACGACACGCCCGACCTGAGCGGCCTGCGCTACG
>JBBQIU010000018.1:0-11755 GCA_038325245.1 Verrucomicrobiota bacterium | reverse complement strand
GTCGAAAGAGCAGTTTGGGGCACTACGGGAAGCGATCGGAGGTTGGCGCGAGGTGGAATCCATCCTGGATGAAATGCAGAAACTCACTCGGCAAATGATCTTCGGAACCCTGCCGGATACCCGTCGCCGCAAACCACTCAGCAAGAGAGTTTTAGGCCTAATCTAAGCGCCATTCGTGACTTGACCCCATTGCCCGTCCGAGCCACTCGCGCACCATCCGGCTCAAAACGTCCGGGTTGAATGGGCCGCTGCAGCCAATCAGGAACAGGGCCGTCGCCCGCGTGTAGAGACAAAGCCGGGGCCGGACCTCGGCAAGATAACGCTCCAGCCAGTGAATAGCCCGGGCGCCCACTGGAACCACGCGGTCCTTGTGCCCTTTGCCACGTCGCACGGTGAGGGCGCCGGGCGGCGTGGAAGTTCTCATGATCCATGGGTGCTCGACTCCAGGCCATCCATTCCGGATTTCTGGCGGCCGGATCCCGGGGATGCCGACTCCGCCCAGAACTTCACGTAGCAGTTTCCCAAATACCACATCGCTGTGACAACTCTGGCATCTGCTGAAGTCCATGAGTCTCCTGCCCCTCACGCTGTTCCTGGGGGCGGTCTCCTTCCTGGCGGCCGCTCACGACGAACCGCACCCGACCATAACCCCGAAGCCAGCCCGCGCCGGGGATGTCCACCGGCCTTCAGTCCTGCCCGATCGCATCGTGCTGACCTGGACGGATGACCCGGCAACCACGCAGGCGGTCACCTGGCGCACCAGCACCGAAGTGACCCGGGCCATCGCCCAGATCGCGCCCGCCTCCGATGGTCCGCAGTCCGCCACCAACCCATGCGCCGCCGTCACGGAACTTCTCGAATCCGATCTGGGCCCTGCCCACTATCACACCGTCGAGTTTCGTGGGCTCCAGCCCGACACGCTTTATGCCTACCGAGTCGGTGATTCGGTGAACTGGAGCGAGTGGCTCCACCTGCGCACGGCCAAACCCGGCCCGGCCCCGTTCACTTTCCTCTACTTTGGCGATGCCCAGAACCATATCCGGACCCACTGGTCCCGGGTGTTTCGCGAAGCGTTCCTCCAAGCCCCGCGTGCCGCCTTCACTTTGCACGCCGGTGATCTGATCAACAGCGCCCAACGTGATGCGGAATGGGGCGAATGGTTCGGAGCACCTGGTTGGGTCAATGCCGTGGTTCCAGTGCTGCCTACCCCGGGTAATCACGAATACTTTTCCCGAAGCAACGCGACACCCAACCTCCGGCTCTGGGACATTTCCGGGACGGCAACTCTGGCGTTGACCGTCCAGCAAACCCACCACACGAACTCGCAAGGCACGACCACCCACACCACCCTCCGGGCCACCGACCTGAACGGACGGGAGGGCTTGGCCGAACTCGACGCCACCGGCCGGTTCCGCCTGGTCGACGCCGGCATCACCAATCTGACCGGTTTCCCTGTCGAGCGGTTCATCGGCCGGAAACCCTCCGAGTTCCCTCTCCATGACCGTCCGGTCATCCCCTCCCGCCGCTTCCTGTCCTCCCACTGGCGACCCCAGTTCGCCCTCCCAGCCAATGGCCCGGCGGAACTGCAGGAGACGACCTACTTCCTCGACTACCAAGGCGTCCGGTTCATCTCCCTCAATTCCAACGAACATCAGGACCTTCAGGTGGGCTGGCTCCGCGATGTGCTCGCACGCAACCCCCACCCTTGGACCATCGTGACCTTCCACCACCCCATCTTCTCGCCCGCCAAAAGCCGCGATAACCCTCACCTCCGCACGCTCTGGAAGCCCGTCCTCGATCAATACCGCGTCGACCTCGTCCTCACCGGGCACGACCACACCTACGCCCGCACCGGGGACGCCTCCACCCACCTCCAGGTCGGTTCCACCAACTACCCGTCCGGGTACCAGCAGGCCTATGATCCCGCCATCGGCACCGTCTACGTCGTCTCCGTGAGCGGTCCCAAAATGTACGCCCAATCCCATACCGACTGGGCGGTCCGCCGCGCCGAGGATACCCAACTGTTTCAGGTCATTTCGGTAGAAGGTGATCAACTGCGGTTCGAAGCCCGCACCGCCACCGGCCGGCTGTATGACGCCTTTCGCCTGCTCAAACGCCCAGATCTGCCCAACCAGTTGGTCGAAAGCCTCCCTCCCGAGAACCGCCGCCCCATCCCGGTGAAATAAGGTCGGTGTAAGGCACAGGTTCGACTCGAATTCGAGGCGAGAAGCGCTGAGGCCGGAAGATCGCAGGATTCGCGGACTCGTCACTGTTTCGTGCTTTCAGAACCAACCTCCGGCGTGGACCACACGACCAGGCGGTCGGCGACCGCGAAACCCACGACACTTGGGGCTTCCCAGTCCGGATGGCTGGCAGCGTGTGATGAGCCGAGGCAACGGCAGGGGAGGAAGGCCAATGGGAGATGGCAACATTCGCTCGGTGGCTCCAGCGGAAGTGTCAATAATTTATGTTTGACCCCATTGCCGCCCCGCCTCCAGGCCGTCGGAGGCTGCCGTTACGGATGCGACTTTCCGAACTTCGAGGGCAAGCAGACTACGCCGGTTCGGCTTTCGCCGTGCCATCGCGCAGCTCCTTCACAACGCGGAACCCCTGGCACGGCAATGACGCACCCATCTCGTTCGCCTTGGCATCCGATGATATGTCGGCGCTGCCGCCGCGCAGGGCGCCGCGACCTTGCTCGACGGTCGTCCATTCGACGACGTTGCCGCCGAGATCGAAAACCAGCGTCTCACCACCCCGCCCGCCGAAGCTGCCGACCTCGCGGAGCAAAGACCCTGGGCCACCCAGCTTTTCCACCTTCCCGCGCAAACGGGCAGCGTCCTCCGGATTCGGGGCGTAGCCGGCCCAATGGTTCAGTGTGTTTTCCGTAACTCCTTCCTCCGCCGGGCCGTAAAGCGTCGCGGTTTCGGCTGCGGTGGGCAGGCGCCAATGCTCGCCCGTGATTGCGGACAGCCAAGCGCAATAGGCCTTGGCCATTTCGACGGTTACCGCGCCGACGGGGAAGTTCTCCCGGCCGCAGGGCACGCGAAAGCCGGGCTCGAATTGCGCAAATTGCGCCAGGGTGACCTCGAAACGGCCGACCAGCAGCTCTCGGAATGATACTGCCTCGGGCACCAGTTTGCCCTGGACCAGGCGCCCGTAGCGTTTTGCATTGCGCGACGCTTCGCGAAGATGCAGCGCGGAGGTCAATATCGAACCGGGATTCAGCGCCAGCGATTCATCTTTCGCCGTGTGGAAGAGATGGCGATCGAACCACGCGAGTTCCTCCTCCAGTTTTCGGCGCTGGCTCGAGACCCGGTTTAGACCGTGTGGCTCACCAGGCAGTTGGATAAAACCTCCGTGGAATTCCCCGCCACCATCGCCTTCACAAGTGGCGCAGAAGTGGCGCAGTCATCTTGGAAACCTAGTTCGATTGTGAATGCAAATACCTGTTGCTGAATGGTGCGGCCGGTGGGGCTCGAACCTGCAACCTTCTGATCCGAAGAGACATACACCTCTAGGGATTCCCGTAAATCCTTGATGGCGGATTCCCAGAAACGCAGTGCCACCTCCAGCAACGTGACCAACACCGTTAACAAATATTCCGTTCCGGGTTGCGCCATGACGCCAAAAAAATCGCGGATCGGGACAGCGTCCCGCCCATTTCCTCGGCCTCCTCCGCAAGGGACGGCTTGTGACCCGGCTCGTAGCAGTACGTGAAGGTCTCGCAGATCAGGTCTCCGAGGTCGGCGATGGGATGGTTCCTGGCAGAATTGTCGCTCAGGACCCTGCTCTTACATCCCGCGCAAACGCCCGAACGGTTGCGGAGATTCTTCTCCCGATGAGTCGCTTCGACGGCACCACCTCGTGGGTGAACGCCCGGTTGGTATTCCAGGGAAGGATGAAGACGGTCCCGTCGCCGGTTCGGAACTCGATCGGGGTGCCCGTGGGATCGCGCGGCCACGGACGCAATCGGAACAACCGTTCCTCGCCGAACGACACGGTCACGATGGCCGAGTCCGGGACGAGCTGCTGGACGCTGTCGCGGTGGCGACCGATGTAGTGCCCGAGCCGGCCATCGTACCAATTCAGCAGCAGTCCGTTCAGTGCCGGATGGATCGCCGAGCGACACCAATCGAGCACCGGTTCAAGGCACAGTGGAATGGGCAACGCACGGCTCACCTGCCCGCTGAACCGGTAATCGACGCCGTAAGCCTGCTGCCACCGCGGAATCTTCACCGGCTTCCCGTGCATGTGGATTTCCGGGAACTCCGGCGGGTGAAGATCCCACAGCCGCTCGAAGGGCACCGCCTGGCGGAGTTCGCGCGGCAGCTCGCCGGTCAGGAAGGCAAGACCGGCCCCGAGGTCGTAACTCTGGAAGGCAGGCGGGATCATGCGCTACCAACTCCTATGCCGGATGGAATCCCGTTCGCCCGGCAAGGCGGCTCATGAGCGTTTGGCGGCAAAGGCCCGATCAAGCTTGTCGAGGAGCGCGAGTCCTTTTTTGGCATCGCCACGGGCAGCCATGGCCCGGAAACGGGCCTCGGCGTCGTGTTGGGCCAGCGCCACGTTGGCCCATTCCTCGACCAGTTTGTTGAGGCTCGTACCGTGCCGCTCTGCCAGTAACCGGAGTCGCTCGTGTTTCGCGTCAGGAATTCGAATTGTCATCGTCGCCATAATTTTTCCTCCAACGTTTCACAAACTCCGCGGGCGATTCAATTCGCACCTGCGGGAACCGCAGCTCACCGCCCCGGAAATCGCGCACGTTCTGGGTCACAACGCATTCCGCCATGCCCGCGACGCCCAACTCGATCAAGTGGTTGTCTCCTTCGTCGGGCAGATTAGGTCGCCAAAGAAAGAAGATCGGTACCCACTCGCAAACGGAGAAGAATGCCTCCACCAATTCCTCGCGCTCTTTCAACGGAAGTGGCGAGCGCTCCATCAAGGGCCTCTGGAACACGTCGCAGAACTCCTGGAACAATTTCTCGCCCATGATCGGCTGACACTGTCGGCGGAGACAAAACCGAAGCAGGGCCCGGCTGGCCCCGGAGCCACTCAACAGGGCTGCGACGATGACATTCGTGTCCACAACAATCCGCTCCACCCCCAGACGATAGCACCGGTGCTATCACCGGGTCAATCAGCCTTGCCGACGACTGGTGATGCACAATGAAGTCGTTTAAAGAGTCCCCGATCAGAACCCGCCGCAAGTTTGACCCCACCTTCAAGAGGGAGGCGGTCCAGAATTGGCTCGCCACCGCCAAGTCCGCGGAGGTCGTCGCCCAGGAGTTGGCCTCGCCGAGCCTCCCAGCCCCACGAAGCCCAACCAGCTCTGGGTCGCTGACATCAGAAGATCGATTTGACTTTCTTGACGCTGCGACCGCGGATTCGAATGCTTCCGGGCGCCTTGCGGACGAGAAGAATTGCCGGTAGAAGGAATTCATCGCGCCACGCAAAAGCCACGATGTTGCCCTCCTCTGTTGAGAGATGACGATGATTACGACCAGAACGGGATTGGCCGCGGGCGCGGGACTTGCGCTGGCGGCAGGAACGACGAATGCCGACATCATTTGGATGGACGACATGATGGACGACCTTGAGGTGTTCCCGCACAACGCCTCCAACAGATCCCCGCTGATCGTCGGGGATCTGATCTCTGGAACGTCTCCCGCCCGGGCATCCGGCGTGGGACGGACGCCCGGCCATCTCCTCGAACCTGAATGGCACTCGCTCGTCAGGACCGTGGACCCGAACTGCCTCGCCCCCAGGTTCCGTTCCTCATATCGTAGCCCCTTCCAGCCATCCGCCCCTTTCGCATGACGACACCGTACTCCCGCCGACTCGTATGGACCGGGTTCGGCATTCTCTTTGTCCTGCATCACGACTTCTGGTGGTGGGATGACCGAAGCCTGGTCTTCGGTGTCGTGCCCGTCGGATTGGCTTACCACGCCTTCTTCTCGGTGGCCGCCGCGCTCCTTTGGGTCTGTGCGGTACGCTTTGCCTGGCCCCACGAGATCGAGGCCTGGGCGGACGGAAGGGCGAGCGACGCCGGGAAGGAGGGGCGCCCGTGAATCCGGCCGAGGCTCCATCCCAGGTGCCGATCCTGATCCTGGCGGGGTACCTGACGCTCCTGGTGGCGTTGGGGTTGATCAGCAACCGATTCTTCAATGGAACCAGTGCGGACTATTTCGTGGTCAGCCGGTCGATCGGGCCGTTCCTGCTGCTGATGTCGATTTTCGGCACCACCATGACCGGGTTCGCCATCGTCGGTTCCACTGGCAAGGCCTACACGTCGGGAGTCGGGGTGTATGGCCTAATGGCATCGTGGTCCGGGCTGATCCATTCGGCGGTGTTTTTTCTGATCGGAATCCGGCTGTGGGCCGTGGGCAAACGAAACGGGTACGTCACCCAATGCGCCTACTTCCGCGACCGCTTCGAGTCGCCGGCATTGGGGTATGCCTTGTTTCCGGTGCTGGTCTTGCTGGTGATTCCCTACCTGCTGGTGGGAGTGATCGCGGCCGGGAAGTTTTTGCAGTCCACGACGGCCGGAATGTTCCCGGAACTTTTTCCCATGCTTCGTCCGGATGGCACGCCCACGCCGTTGTCCGGGGGGGTGCCTCCCTGGGTGGGGGCGGGGGTCGTCTGCCTGATCGTTCTCTGTTACGTGTTTTTCGGCGGATTGCGCGGTGCGGTGTGGGCCAACACGTTTCAGACGTTGGTCTTCATGGGGGCCGGCATTCTCGCGTTCGTGATGATCTCGGATCGGATGGGCGGTCCCGCCGCCGCGAGTCGGCAGGTGGCCGAAAGCGTCTTCGGAGGGGCGCGAATGGCCAGGGAAGGGTTGATAGGGCACGCCCAGTTTTTCTCCTACTGCCTGATTCCGTTGTCGGTGGGGATGTTTCCCCATCTCTTTCAGCACTGGCTCACGGCCCGGAGCGCGAAGAGCTTTCGTCTGACCGTCATCGCCCACCCGGTGTGCATCATGATCGTGTGGCTGCCCTGCATCCTGCTGGGAATGTGGGCGGCGGCGCAGTTGGGAGCCGGAGCGAATCCGAATGCCGTGCTCGGTCGGATGGTGAACGATCTCGTTCATTCTCCGGTGTTGTTGGGAGTGGTGGCGGCGGGGGTGCTGGCCGCGATCATGTCGAGCCTGGATTCCCAGTTCATGTGTCTGGGAACGATGTTCACCCAGGACATCGTGGTCCGCCGGTTCGGGCGCCATCGGTTCACGGACAAGGAGACCATCCTGCTGGCCAGGGTTTTCATCGTGGCGATCGTGGCGGTCACCTACTTCCTTGCCCTGTATCTCAAGGACAGCACGCACGTATTCGATCTCGGTGTGTGGTGTTTCAGCGGATTCGCCTCGCTGTTCCCGCTGGCCTTCGCCGCGTTGTACTGGCGTCGTGCGACCAAGGCCGGAGCGATCGCCTCGCTGCTCGCCGCCGTGATCACCTGGCTGGTTCTGTTCTACCGCGACATTCTGTCCACCAACCGCCCGGCGGGAGGGGACGAACTGTTAATCTTCGGCATGATGCCCGTGGTCTTCATCTTCGGCGCCGCGGCGATCGCGCTGGTGGGGGTGTCGTTGGCCACGCAACCTCCGCGGCGGGAAACCGTGGAAAAGTTCTTCCCGTAGGGTCAAGAAAGTCGAACGATTTGGAAACCATGTGGTTGCATGGAAACGATGAGTTGAAGACTGCGCGCCGGGAATGATCAGATTGCCCCGATGACCTGGAAGAAGATGTTGGCGTACATCACCGGTTCGATGGACGATGAACTCCTTCAGCGCAACGAAAACCGCGCCTGCGAAAACCAGATTCTACGTTCCCAGATCAAGGGCAGAATCCGATTGAACGATGCTGATCGAATTCGGTTGGCCAAGATCGGCAAGCGTCTCGGGCGCAAGGCGCTGGCAGAAGTCGCGCGGATCGTCCGTCCCGATACTATCATGGCCTGGCATCGACGCTTGGTGGCCCGGAAGTTCGACGGGACCAAGCACCGCAAGGCTGAAGCGGGACGTCGTCTTGGTGAAGGCTTTCGTCATTGATTCCGCGGGAAACCGCCTGCGCCCGGAGGTGAAGTAATAGCGCTCAGGTTCGGGTTGGCCCGCTGGGCGCAATGGTTCATGCCTGTGCCAACAGCGTGAGCAACTCCGCCTGCACGTCCTTCCAAGCGCTCGCCGTCATGCCTTGGAAGATCTTCCGAAGGTTCGCGGAGGAGGCGGGCCGCGGGGTTCCCTCGCCCAGAATCCTCGGCATCGCCTTGGTCAGGACTTGCCGGAAGTCCTCCCGCCGCGGGCGGAAATAGTGCTTGAGGACGATGGCGACGGTGCGGTGCCCAGTGACGCGTTGCACGAGTTCGAGCGGGACGCCCGCCGCCAGGGCGAGGGTAATCCAAGTCACCCGGAAACTGTGGATATCGTGCAGAGATGCGCGCCTCAGGCCGGTTTCGCGTTCGCCATCGGTCTTCACCGCCTTCCAGTGCCCGCGCACGATCGAGACCCTGGTCTCGCGTTCGAGTTCGTTGAGGTAGTTCGACACCGTTCCCCGGCTGCAACCTGCCGAGGCGATGACCTGATCGAGGTAGGCGCCGCCCGCGTAGCCGTCAAAGACCTGCCGCATTCGGTGTGAACGCCGGTCCGAAAACCGTCTGATTCCAACGGTTTGAAATCCGGGTCTTCTTCCGACAGCGTCTTCTTCCGGCACTTCGCCGAACCAACTTTTCTTCCTTCTTCGAGCGAATCCACTGGCGCGGCGGCGGACACATGCGGCGCCTTCTTCCTGTCGGGACCAATCTCTCCGAATGCCATGGCCAGTTCCTCTTCCTGCGCGTGTTGTGGTCGAGTCATCCACACCGACCCAAAGAACCGTAGCCACCAGCGTCATTGCCCCTGACGGCAATGCCAGCATGAGCGGCGCCGACAAGGCCAACAGCGTCGCCGATCAGCGACAAGTCCGCCGGAACTGATCGCCGTTCGGCCTGGACTGCCCAGCCGGCATCAGAAGCCGGCTGAAGCCGACGGGTTGGCAAATCACCCCTTGTTTATCGGCCTCGTATCACAGTTGCTCGACAGCCGCGATCCAGAGGACATCGTCGCGTTCGTCCGTCGCCTCGTCGAGAAGGGCAACGACATCCTCTATCTGGCCAGATCGAACGGACGTCCCAAGTTGTTGGTTTCCGGGAAAATGCAGGCGGCAAAGAACCGTTGACGTTCTCAGGGCGGCCCAAGTCCTCGGTTTTCAATCCGGTGGATTTCGCCGGTGTCCTCGCCGCTGCTCACACGACCCAATCGAAGGAATCCTTGGTGGTCTTGGGCGACCCACCCTGCCTTGTTTCGCAAGCCGAATCCTGAGCGGGCTGGCAACGAGTGGAGCGACCAGAACCGGAGACCTGATCCTCAACATTTCGGATGGGTCCCAAATCGCCAAAGTGTGATCGCCACGTCGCACGGTGAGGGTGCGCTGGGCGGCGTGGAAGTGGGCGAGATCGAGCCCACAGAGTTCGAACCGTCGCAGGCCTGTGGAGTAGAAGACCTCGAGCATGGACCGATCGCGCACGTCGAGGGGATCGCGGACGTTAGGAACGGTGAGCAAGGCGTCGACCTGGGCAAGGGGGAGGGTGCCGTTGGGCAACCGCTCCTCAGGTCGTGGGAGTTCGAGTTCGCTCGCGGGGTTGTGAAGGATGAAGTCTTCCAGGCCAACCACCCCCGTGAATCTCCGCTCAGAGTGTCCAATGTCAGTGTTTGACCCCATTGCCTTTCCGGGCAGCGTCAGCGGTCGTTTGATTTCTGCCGGTGACGGCGGCCGGCACGATGGCCGGGAGAGACACTCTGACTTTTTCGTTTCGTCTCTCCTGGACAGCGGGACGGACGATGCCACGGGCAGACTCACTTTGTCTTTGGGGCGAAGCGGTCGCGTGCTGGCGCGCTGCCTGGCCTTTTCATTTTGCAGGCAGCGTGATAGCACGGGACCGCGCAGGGGGAAGTTGAGCGCGGCTGATTCTTTCACACCGTTTGTACGGGACACCGCGCCCAGGTTCGTTACCAGCCAAGTGCGAAGCTGCGGAAGGTGTAATTCGTGTTCAAGTAGATGATGCCTCCCTCCTTTCCTCCGCCGGTCCAGTCGCAGGAAAGCATCACCTTGAAGCCGTCGTTCGCTGTTTTGACCTCATTCAAGGTCAGCGTCGTAATCCGACCGCGAGGTTGCTCTTGGCCCTCCAGGCGGGGAACCAGAACTCGCGTCCATACGGAGGTTCCTTGGGCTTCGCGAAGGCGAATGATTGGGTGGTTCGTGGCTCCTTCCCAATGAACATCCAAAACAAATTTTGGCGGCACCTGAACCGATGATGCAGGTTGTGTCGCCAGTTGTCCGTTGAACGGCTCGCCTTGAAATGGCCCGGCCAAGGTTCGCTCCCAGTAGCTTTCTTGTCGGCAAGCGTTCAAGAACACTGCAGAAAAAAAGCTTAACGTGAGAAGCGCCAGCCGTTGAAAAGACAAACGCATGGTCAGAAGCCCAGAGGGATGATTGGCGGTGGTGGTGGTGGCGGCGCTATTGGCGGATAGAGACTGCCGTTGTTAAACGCGTCGTTGCACGACTCCTCGCAAGACTTCTTCTTTTTGCAGGCATCCCTGCCCACCTTATTCGCCGCGCGGTCGCCGGGGTCGCTATTCTCAGCCGGAGTTCGCCACCACGGGTCTTGATACCAGTCTCCAGCAATCCACGCGCTGAACCGTCCGCCAGGACATTCACGCGAGATGCGGCAACTTGCCACACAGTGATTCCAGCGACTCGACGGGTCTCTTGTGCCAAAGGGAGACTGTCTGCCGACTTCGTTCGCAATCCGGCTGGCGCAATCCATGACGCCTTCCGACGGTGGTTGCGGCGGCGGGAAAACGGTGGCCCCCAGCTTTGCTTTCCGTCCACGTCGATGCGGTTAGCAGGATTATTGCGGACGAAGGCATACATGTTCGGCCCATCAGCACTCCGCTCCCCGATGGGGTCTCTGTTTAGCCAACTACTCCGACCCAACACGGTTTTGTAGCCGTACCGTCCGCAACCCATTGCGATTTCGCGGCTTCGATGAGGCTTCCGTGAACTGCGACCCGATGGGCAACCCCGAGACCCCCCGACGCGAGTTTTGAGGGGGGAGGTCGCCTTGTTCGGCACGAAGATGCGGGGTGCCGTGGCGGCTGACCCGCCTTCGCCAAGACTTCGGCGGGCAGGCAGCAGCAGCCGGGCGGCTAAAAAGGGGAAGCAGCGGTGCGGGCTGGTTTCCACGGCTCCAGACCGTAGCGCCTCGGCGCCCGAACGGAAACCGGTTTCCGGGTTGGCGTCAGCTCACCCGTGAACGCCAATAGCCGGGGCGGCGCATCCCGTGCATTACGCGACGATCCAGATTCGGTCCGGTTGATTGACGTAGAGCACGGCATAGGGGAAGCGGTCGCAGAGTGCCCGGCGAACCGGCGCGGACACCCGACGGAACCGTTCGGGTTGGCGACGGATTTTTGGATCACCGCTTCGACGTCATCGTGGAACCGACCCGCCAGGTCGAGGCTGACCTTGGCGTAGTACTCGGCGGCCTCGGTATACTCAGCTGCCGCGGCCGGGTGGAAGGCGTGGGGTTTCACCGGCCCACGATCTGGCGGATGCGAGCAGAGACCTCGTCGCCGGGGATCGCTTGAACCCGACCGCTCTCCAGCTCTTCGAGGCGTCTATTGGCCTCGTCATTCCAAGCTTCCTCGATCTGCGGGTCGATG
>JBBQIU010000017.1:0-11793 GCA_038325245.1 Verrucomicrobiota bacterium | reverse complement strand
TCGCTTTACCCAGGGTAGGCCCGCTTCGCGGTCCAACCCTGGGCTTCGGGACGGAATCCCGTTGGGATTCCAGACCGGAAGAATGGCCAAACTCGAGGTCCTCTCCCGCAAGCGGGAGAGGGTGAAATCGCACAGCGGGTTTCAATGGACGGCGTTGCCGGTTCTCCCCGAGATCGGGCGACCGGTGCTCGCACGGTATTGCTCCGGAGCTTCCCGCCGTGCGGCACACCATTCCGTCTCCCTCCGGGAGAGAGTTAGCTGGAGGGTTGTGGATCACATCGCGGCGGGGTCAACCAGCGTGCTGACGCGAACGTCGTGTTCGCGGCCCTGAACGTCGAAAAGCACCTCGACCGTGAAGAGGCGAAGGTTGGCGTCGGTCCAGGATTCGCTGCTTGTCTGCCAGCGGTACTCGATGGCGCCTTCGAGGATGGTTCCGGAGGCGCCGATCGCGGTGCCGCTGGTGGAGGCGAGGGATTCGGCGATCACGCGTTCGGCGATGCGCGCGGCAACGGTTTTGCGCTGGCTGACCTGCCCGGCGTAGCTGGCGAGCTGAATGCCATGGACGGCGACGGGAATGACGATCGCGAGGAAGAGCAACGCCGCGAGGGTTTCCGCGAGCGTGAATCCTGCGCGGGAACGGGGGCGGTGGGCGCACCGGACTCTAGCGGAGTTTGATCGGCGGTTGGTTGGTCCAAATCTCATACGCCATGCGGTTCACCCCGGGAGCGACCCACAGCCGGGACTTGTCCGCGTCGGGGTGGGTGGTGTCGCGGGATCGGACGAGGATCCATTCGGGGCCCGAAAGGGGAAGGAACCCGTCGGGCTGAAATCGAAGGAGGGGACGGGAGACAATCGGTGTTTCCTGAATGTCAAGGGAACCGTGGGTGGGTTGAAGGACGGCGACCTGCACCTCGAATTCGATTTCATCGGCGAGGGCGAATTCAACCGCTTTGGGATCGTTCTGACGGGTGTCGCGGCCGACGGCGATGGTGCCCAGATGCATGCTGGCCAAACTGCCGGCGCTGGACCCCGATTTTGAGATGGACCAGGTGGGGTCAGCTTGGAGCCCGTAACGTCGCTGGTTCAGGTCGATCCAGAGGATCATCGGGATGCCCTCGGAGACGGCCCGGTTCTGAGCATGCCGAGTGAGGGCCAGCAGCCGATACGCTTCGGCATCGAGGTTGCGTCCCCGGAAGAAGCGCCCCAGAGAGGGTGCGGAGACCGCGAGAACGGCCGCGAGGATCGCCATGACCAGGATCAGTTCGATCAGGGTGAACCCAGTACCGGGGCGATGGGGACGCGGGCGGGTCATCGGGATCAACGGCACGGCGCCGTCGGGAAATCAGGGCTGCCTGTCGGTGGCCTGTCGCCAATTGGTGAGGTCGTCGTCACCGCCCTGCCGACCGTCAGGTCCCATGGAAAGGAGATCGTAGCTGGTGGGATTCTGTTTTCCTGGGCACTCGTAGGCGTAGGCATTGCCCCAGGGGTCGACGGGGATTTCGCTCTTCAAGTACGGGCCTTTCCAGGTTTGAGCGTCGCGGGGTTGGTCAATGAGATCCTGGAGGCCGTTTCGTCCCTTGGGGTAGTAGCCGACGTCGACTTCGTACGCGTCGAGGGCGGTGCCGAACGTGGAGATCTGGGTTTTGGCGGCGGTGACGCGGGCCTGTTCGGTGCGTCCGGAGAATTTCGGGACGACGATGGCGGCGAGAACACCCAGGATGACGAGGACGAGGAGGAGTTCGATGAGGGTGAATCCGCGCTGGCGGGGGTTGCGAGGGGATTGCGGGGGGGGCCGGGTCGTTTTCAGTTTCATGGGGAGATCGACGGAGGGTTGGGCCGGGGTTACTTGATATAGTCCTGGAGGGTGAAGATCGGGATGACCATGCCGATGAAGATGGTTCCGATGAACGCGGCGATGAGGAACAGGAGCAGGGGTTCGGCGAGGGCGACGACGGTGCGGAGCTGGCGGTCCAGATCGGACTCGGTCACGTTCGCGATGCGGACGAGTTCCTGATCGAGGCGACCGCTTTCTTCGGCGACGGCGACCATCTCGAGGACGGAGCCTGGGAACAGGGAGCGGCAGTCGCCGAGGCTGGTTCCGAGGGCCTTGCCCTCTTTGACGCGCTCGATGGATTGGGTGACGGCATCGACGAGGATCTGGTTGCCGATGGAGCGGCGCGCGACCTGGAGGCCGTTGATGAGTGGCACGCCGGCGCCGAGGAGGGTACCGAGCATGCGGCAGAAGCGAGCCATGGCGTATTGTGCGACGAGAGGGCCGATGGAGGGGATGCGCAGGATCAAGGATTCCCAGGCCCGACGGCCGGCGGGCGAAGAGAACCAGGTGCGAACGAAGTAACCGGCGAGGAAAATGGCCAGGGCGATGAAGATGCCATAGGCGCGGAGTGCGTCGCTGACGCCGACAATGATCTGGGTAAGCAGCGGCAGTTTGGCGCCGAACCCGGCAAAGATGCCTTGGAAACGGGGGATGAAGAAGACGAGGAGAAAGATCAGGACGGCGAGGGCGAGGGCGAGAAGGATGGCCGGGTAAAGCAGGGCCGTCATGACCTTGCCTTGCATCTCCCGCTCGCGGGATTGGAAGTCGGCGATTTGGGCGAGGACGACGTCGAGGAAACCACCGGTTTCGCCGGCCTCGACCATCGCGACATAGACGCGGGGGAAGGTGGTTGGGGACCGGCCCATGGCCTCGGCGAGAGGGATGCCATCGACGACGAGGCCGTGGACCTCACGCCATTGGGTGCGGGCTGTTTCGTTCGCGGCCTCCTTTTGGAGAATGATGAGGGCCCGGCTGAGGGGAACTCCGGCGGCGAGCAGACTCGAGAGCAGTCGGGTGAAATTCTCCAGGATCCGGGAGTTGATCCGGCCGCGTTTGCCACCCGTGGGTGGGGGGGGCACAGGTTGGGAACTGGAGGCCGGGAGAGGGGTCGACGGGCGCGAGGCGGCGGGTTTGGCGACCCGGGCGAAGAGGGATTTCGGGGCGGGACCCTTTCCGTTTCCCCGTTCCCGGAGGCTGATGGGGCGAAGGCCTCGTGACTCCATCTGGCGGAAGGCCTCGGGGCGCCCGCCGGCATCAATCTCACCCTCCGTGACGGCACCATCGGAGCGTAGGGCGCGGTATTGGAAGACGGGCATGGCGGTGGCGGTGATGGCGGTGCGGGGTCAGACCCGTGCAACGGCGACGGTGGCGGGGGGTTCCTGATCGGGGGGATGGTCTTCCCCGGAGGAGGAGCCGGTGCTCAGGGAGACTTCCTTGGCGGTGGTGACGCTCAGAACTTCCTCGACGGTGGTGATGCCGAGGCTGACCACACGCCAGCCGTCTTCGGCGAGGGTACGCATGCCCGCGCGGCGGGCGGCATCCCGGATCTCATCGCTGGAACGGTTCCGGAGGACCATCTGGCGGATTTCATTATCGGAATCCATCCACTCGAAGATGGCGCGCCGACCGAAGAAACCCGTCTGCCGGCATTCCCGGCAGCCGACGGAACGGTAAAAGACGGTCTCGGGTGGGAGGCCGATCTGGCTTTTGAGGGTGGCGGCGGTGGGGGAGTCGTCGATGGCTTTGCAGTGCTTGCAGAGAACGCGGACGAGGCGTTGGGCGAGGACAGCCTCAAGGGAGGACGCGACGAGGTACGGTTCGACGCCCATGTCGACGAGGCGGGTGACGGCGCCTGGGGCGTCGTTGGTGTGGAGCGTTGAGAAGACGAGATGCCCGGTGAGGGAGGCTTGGACGGCGATCTGGGCGGTTTCCTTGTCACGGATTTCACCGACGAGGATGACATCGGGATCGTGGCGCAGGATGGAGCGCAGGCCGCGGGCGAAGGTGAGTCCGGCCTTCTCGGAGACCTGGATCTGGTTGACGCCCTTCAACTGGTATTCGACCGGGTCCTCGATGGTGATGATCTTGCGGACCGAGTCGTTGATCTCGTGAAGGGCGGTGTAGAGGGTGGAGGTCTTGCCGCTGCCGGTGGGGCCCGTCACGAGCACGATTCCGTGGGGCAGTTGGAGAACGCGTTGCAGGCCATGCCTTTCGCGGTCGGCCATTCCCAGTTGGCCCACGCCGAGGAGGGACGAGTTCTGGCGCAGAAGCCGCATGACGACCGCTTCGCCGTGGAGCATGGGGATGACGGAGACACGGATGTCCACCTCCGCCGCGTCGATGCGGACCTTGATGCGTCCGTCCTGGGGGAGCCGCTTTTCCGCGATGTTCAGGTGGCTGAGGATTTTGACACGCGAAACGATGGCGGGCTGGAAACGCTTGATCTGGGCCGGAACCGGGACGTCCTGGAGGACTCCATCGATGCGGTACCGGATCCGAAGCTCGTCCTCGAAGGGTTCGAGATGGATGTCGGAGGCGCGGAGTTCGATGGCGTCGCGCAGGACCTGGTTGACGAATCGGATGATCGACGCGTCTTCGGCGGCGGCGTCGAGGTTGTTGTCCTCGGACTGGTCTTCGTCGACGACCTGGATGGGGGCTGCCTCGTCGAGGGTATCGATGGTGTCGGCGCCGACCCCGAGGCGCTTCTTCATATCGCGCGGGATGGCCTCACTGGGGGCGAGGACGGGTGAGAGGCGGAGACCGGTCAGACTGCGAAGGGCGTCGAGGCCCTGGGTGGCGAAGAGGCGGCTGGTGGCGATTTCGATGCAACCGTTGACGCGTCGGAGGGGAAGGAGTTCGTCCCGGAGAAGGAGGCGTGCGGGGAAAAGTCCAAGAACCTCCTTCTCGAGTTCGACGTCTTCGAGAGCGGAGAATGAGAGTCCGTACTCGCCGGCGAGCCAGCGCAGGATGGATTCCTCAGACAACGACGACCCGGGTTGGCGGGCGGCCAGAGCTCGGGCGTCGGCGAGGGAGATCTGCTTCGCCTCCAGCATGCGCTGAAGGATTGGAGCGAGGGAGGCGGCGGCAGATTGGACAGTGCTCATGATGTCGGGGCCGGGTATCGACACGGCGCGAGACGGACCGCCCCGAGGACCGAAGGGGTCTAGTTCAGGAGTCCGCTGAGAAGGGCCTGGGCTTCCTGGCGGACCGTGAGGACCTTTCGAAGGTCTTCCTGCGCGGAGACGAGCTTTGCTTCCTTGGCCTTCTTCGCGTCACGCAGCTTCGCCATGGCGGCTTTGATGTCAGGGCCGGAAGCCTTCGATTCGATGGCCTTTTGAAGGGCCTCCTCCTCGGCCGATGGTTCGCCGAATCCACCGGGGCCCCGACGTCCGGGATTGCCGCCAGCCGCCTGGTCACCGCCTCGACCGCCACCGCCGGGTCGGGCGAACATATTCCGTCCGAAACCTGTGCCCACCTCGCGGCGTGCCTCGGTCACTTTGCCGACCAGGGGTTGGATGGCCTTCCATTCGTCGTCGCTCGTGATTTCGAGGCGCTCACGGTACATCTCCATCATCCGTTCCTGCATTTGGGCGGGGTCAAAACCGCCGCCGCCGCCACGTTGACCGCGCTGTCCGCCGCCCTGTCCACCTCCTCCGCCCGGGTTTTGCTGGGCGAAGGTTGCCGGCGTTACGGCGACGAGACTGGCGATAGCGACGGTGAGAATGGAGAGACGGGCGAGGGTCTTCATAGGGAGGGGGTACGGGGGGCGGGTTTACGTCTGCGGTTGATCGAGGGTTTCCATTGGCCCTGGCGACATACAACACCAAGGCACGGCGCGGTAGACGCAGGAACATGGGCATGGGTTACACGGTGAAAGGTTCCTCCCCGTGGGTGGACCGGAATAGCCGCGCTGCTCCCGTGAGCCCAAGAATCACCGTGCCGGGGTGGCGGCCGTGAGCAGTTCAACGAGGGCGGCGTCTTTCTCGGGGCCGGATTGGAAGTCGAAGGCCCGGAAGTAGCGGGGCTTCTCGGATTCCGGAGTGGAGGGGTCCTTGATGATCTGGGCGAGAAGTCCGGAGGTCGCCTTGCTGCGGGAACGCCAGACAATATCGCGGCCGGCAACCGTCTTCACGGCATCGGGATTGGCCTTGAGATATTCGGCGAGGAACTCGTCCCACTGGTGATCGGCCGCGATCCCGAGGGCTTCGAGGTACCAGCGGTCGTTTCCGTCGTGTTTAAGGGCCAATTGGGTCCAGAGGGACGCGGCCAGCCCTGACCTTTGGTGGCGGAGAGCGATGGCGCACTCACGGCGGACCTGCGGACTGGGATCGGCGACCAATTGCTGGACGAAGGGAAGGACGTCCAGTCCGCGTTCCCGGGCAATGCGGAGGCCGGTGATGCGGATGTCGGCGTCGTCGTCCTTCAATGCGGCGGCGACGTAGGTGGCCTCCTTGCCGGGGATGCGTGCGAGGAGATAGAGCGCACGGGCCCGGAGGCGGGGACTGGGGCCATTCCAGAGGGACTTCAAGGCGGCCTCGGCCTGTGCGCCGGAGCGGGCGAGGGACAGCCAGGCGAGGTGACGGGTGGAGAGGTTGGGGGATTGGAGAGCGGCCACGGCGCCGGGGATGGTGATGATGTTGAGGGCAGGAACGGTGGGTTTGTGGCCCTTCGGCGCGACGCGGTAGATCCGGCCTGTCATGGATTCAGGTTTCTGATCGGCCATGTTATGGCCGCCCACGCCGGCGTCGTTCCAATCGGCGACGTAGAGGGATCCATCGGGGGCGACGCAGACGTCACTGGGACGGAACCAGTCATCCTCGCTGGAGAGGACATTGACGATTCGGGCTTTGTAGCCCGCGCCGTCCTTCTCAACGGGATAGGATCGAACCACGCGAGGCCCCGCGTCGCAGTGGATCATCTGGCCCTGGAACACCTCTGGGAGCAGGGCGCCCTCATAGACGCAGAGACCCGTGGGTGAGCCGGCCCCGGTCAGGAGGAGGTTGGGGACGACGCCCGGATCGTTCAGGTGCCAATGGCGTCGGGGGATCTCCTCCTCCTGGTTCGTCCGTCGCTGGCCCCATCCGGCACCCGTCACTTCGTCGGTGAAACCGTAATTGCCATACTCCATCACGAAGTTGATTCGGACACCCTGGTTTCCGTCGTCGTCGTTGTCGGACTGCCAGAGGGTCCCGAAAGAATCGACGGCCACCTCGTAATTGTTTCGGAAGTTCCACGCGACGGTATCGACGCTGGAGCCGTTGAGATCGGAACGGAAGACCATGCCCTGGCGATACGGCTGCCCCTGGGCGTTGATGAGGTTTCCGGCGATGTCTTTGATGGGTTCGCCGGCGGCGTTGCGAAGCTCCTTCCCTTCATTTCCGAAGTTGAAGTAGAGGCGGCCATCGGGGCCGGGGACGAATGCGTGCATGCCGTGATCGTGGTCGACGCCCTTGATGCCGGTGTAGAGGCGTTGGGGCGGGCCGTCGGCGCGGTCATCCCGGTTGGCGTCCTCGAAGACGAGAACGTTCGGTGAACAGGAAACGATGACGCGGGAACCGAGAACGCAGATGCCGAGTGCGGCATTGACGTCGTGTCCTTGATAAAACGTCTTCTCGGAGTCGGCGACGCCGTCGCCGTCGGTGTCCTCGAGGATCACGAAGCGATCGCCCTGGGGGGAGAGGCGGCCCCATTTCTGCCAGACGCGGTAGTTGACGCCTTCGGCGCACCACACGCGTCCGCGCGCATCAATGTCCATATTCGCGGGGTTGCGCACCATGGGTTCGGACGCGAAGAGGGTGACTTCGAGGCCGTCGGCGACCTGCATTTTCTTGAGTTGCTCGAGGGCGGCCATGCGGCCCGAACGGGCGGGCGGCGGGGATTGAGCGGAGGCGACGAGGGGAGCGGCGGCAGAGAGGGCGAGAGCCGCGGGAAGGAGGCGGGAGGCGATAAGGTGCTTCATGGAACAGGTCGATCATTTGGAACGAAGATCCCTCTTTGGAAGGGGCTCGTGTCGTGGAAACGCCGCGGAATGTACTCATGGCGCGGTGTGTGCCAATTGTTTTCACTGCGCCGATGAATGTTGCCATGGATCCACATGCTGTCGTTGAGCTGTGAATCTCCCTCCGAATCCCAATCCCAATCTTAATCTTAATCTTAATCTTAATCTGAAGGGGCTGATTAGGATTAAGATTAAGATTCAGATTCAGAACCGTGGGTTGTGCGGGACATCGACGTCGGGACGGGAGTGGGTAAAAATGGGGGAGTGGACGCGATGAAGGACCGTGCTTTCGTTGGTCCTTGCGACATATGAGACGAACGTTCTTTTGACCATGGACGCCCAAGCCAACACCCACCCGCACACCTCGATGATTTTTCGGACGCCGCCGCGGCGGATCGGGTTCATTTCAACGCGTTTTCACGGCACGGACGGAGTCACGCTGGAGGCCCGGAAGTGGGCAAAGATCCTGGAGGATGTGGGGCACTCGGCCTTCTGGATGGCGGGGTTGCTGGATACGCCGCCGGAGTCGAGCCATGCGGTTCCGCTCGCGCACTTCCAGCATCCGGAAGTCTGGGCGTTGCAGTCGCGGTTGTTCGGGGTGAACCGGCGGACGCGGGCGGTGACGGACGAGATTCATCGGATCAAGGAGCCGCTGAAGGATGAGTTGTATCGGTTTGTGGACCGTTTCGGCATCGAGGTGCTGATTCCCGAGAACATTCTGGCGATCCCGATGCACGTGCCCATGGGATTGGCGATGACGGAAGTGATCGCCGAGACGGGGATGCCGACGATTGCGCACCATCACGATTTTTCTTGGGAACGGGAACGGTTTGTGATCAGTGCGGTGCAGGACTATCAACTTGCGGCATTTCCGCCGTCGTTGCCGCATATCGAGCACGTGGTGATCAATTCGATGGCCCACCGGGAACTGGCGCGGCGGCTGGGATTGCCGTCGTCCGTGATACCGAACGTGTTCGACTTTGAGACGCCGCCGCCGGCGATTGACGATTACAACGCCGACGTCCGGCGGGAGATCGGGTTGAAGGAGGACGACATTTTTGTGCTTCAGCCGACGCGTGTGGTGGCGAGGAAGGGGATTGAGCATGCCATCGAGCTGGTGCGACGGCTTCGGGACCCTCGGGTGAAGCTGGTGTTCTCGCATCCTGCCGGGGACGAGGGGGGGGCGTACATGGCGCTGTTGAACGAGCGGATCGGGGATGCAGGAATCGAGGTTCGATTCGTGTCGGACCGTGTGGCGGAGACCCGGAAGTTGGATGAGAACGGGCGGAAGCTCTACACGCTCTTCGATCTGTATCCGCATTGTGATCTCGTGACGTATCCGAGCCTTTACGAGGGCTTTGGCAACGCCTTCCTGGAAGCGATCTATTTCCGGAAACCCGTGGTGGTGAACACGTATGCCGTGTACGCGCGCGACTTGGCGCCGCTCGGGTTCAAGACGATCGAGATGACGCAATTGGTGTCGGGTGAAGTGGTGGACCTCACGCGACGCGTTCTGGGGGACGCAGCGCTGCGCGGCGAGTGGGCGGCGACCAATTTTGAACTGGGCCTCAAGTATTTCTCGCACCGGGTGGCTCGCCGCAAGCTGGGCGCGAGGCTGGCGAACCTGTTCGGCGAAAGCACCTGATTTTTTGGGGTGCGCGCTAGCACTACAGCATGAAATGGTCTGGCAACTGTCAGATCATAAGAAATTATCCCATTGCATCACTCCACTCATTTGCACTGCAGGAAAGGTATGGGGCAAACAGCGACATTCTACAATTGAAGGCATTGGGAGGCCATGGGCCAAGTCACAATTTGCGACATATGGAGGGAGTAACTGGGAGGCTCACGGGTAGGGTGGGCCTGATTCGACCCAGGTTCGCTGAAAAACGGGAAATTGGCGGGAGAGAAGACATTACCATTTGTTGCATGTCGTGACTTGACCCCATTGCTCACGGATTGACGCGGTCGGCGGCGGCGTGGAGGACGCGCTGATTGACGCGGGTTCCACAGGGGCGCATGAGGCCGCCGTCGCCGTGCCCGAGACCGAGGGCGTGGCCGGCTTCGTGCGGGAGGCCCCAGCCGTCCCCGCACGGCGCGTTGGCGACCAGCGTATTGGCCCCGTTGTTCAATCCGCCATTGACCGCTGCGCCGGCGCTTAAGACGTCCCAGACCCGGAAGACACGGTACTGGGCGGCTGCTCCCAGCGCGGTCACCGCCGCCATCTCGCCACCGCCGAAGCCGTTCGAATCGACGGCCACGCCAAGGTCCCCGGGCATCACGATGTTGCGCGTGGCCGCAAGGGTGTAGAGGACGTTGGTCTGGCGTTGCCAGACCTGGTTGATCAGATCGAGCATGGTCGCGGCGGTGGGCGCGGCAGTGGCGCGATGGGGGGGCACGGCGGAATCGCGGACGAAGTGGAAAGCCGTCGAGCGCCGCCGCTCATCCTTCACCTCGACGCGCAACCGGCCGACGCGGGCAGCGCCTTCCCTCGCCTCAACCTCCGTCGCGCCATCGGCAACCCCGTGGACTTCGAGTTGATCGGCGGTGGAGGTGACGGTGGCGATCGCGGGATTGAGGCTGACAAAGGTCGGCGCGGCGGTCGCGGGCGCCGCGGTGAAACCGACGTGGCGATCCTCGGCCGTCGGAATGGTCAGCCATCGGGGATTGGTCGTGGGATCGAAGCCAAAGAACCGTTCGGTCGCCAGTTCGATGAAGGTGACGGCGCCTACGGCGCGGGGCGCCGGTGGGGGACGGGCTGCGACGGCCGGCAATCCCAGCATAAGAATGGCGCGGTCGAGACGGGTTTGAACGTCCGGGGTGGGGGCGGCCGGCGCCTGGGCGAGCGCCGCGCGGATCGTGGCGAGAATCGCGGCGCCGTCCTGTTGGGCGGCGAGGCGCTCGATCTGGACGTTCACGAGGTGGTCCATGAAGGACAACGCGACGTCGAAGCCGTTCGCGGGGGTGAGAGTGCGGAAGAGTTCCTCGAAGAAGGGACGTTCAGCGCGGGCGTTCACCAGGGCTCGCGATCCGAGTTGAACACCCCGGGACAGCGCGTCGGGATGTTCGATCAGGAACGCCGCGACCTGGGCGGCGACGTCTGCGGCGGGCACGACGCCGAGGGCGGCGGTGGCGGTGTCGAGCTGGGGCAGCAGGGCAGGATCGAGAGCCGCGGCTTGGGCGAGAATGATGCCGGGATGCAGGGTGGCGATGCCCGTGCCGGCATCGATCTCGACGGGCACTGGGAACGTCAATCCGCTGCGCCATCGTTCCATCGTGGTCGCGGGCAGGTAGAATTCATTGAACAGCAACAGGGCGCGTGCCAGATCCTCGGCGTTGATTGCGGGAAGCGGCACGGGGGCGCCGCCCCCGGGAGGCGTGAAGGGGGTGGCGGTCGTCCAGAGCGGCAAGAGGGCTCGGGCCAGGCCGCGGAGCGTGACCCCGGGCGCAAGGATGACGTGGAGGCGGTTGAGGCCAGGCAGCAACAGCCCGCCCTGTCCGGAGACCGGTCCCACTTGAGTATCGACGACTTGGGTGGGCCAGAACTGCAACCCGGTCCCGGGGGTGGTGCCGTGGGCCATGACTCCGGCAACCGCGGCGGCCTCACGCCTCAACGCCGGGGGCGGCCCCGGCCCACGACCGGAAGCCAGGCCCGGCGGTTGGCGCGACGCAAGGCGTTCCCCGGCCAGCTCAGCCTGTTGTTCGAGCACCGGATCCGGGTCGATCTGGAGGCTCGAGTAATTGCCGGGCGCGCCGACCGATTCGCTGCCCGCTTGCACCACGTGGGCCAGCTCATGTCCCAGGGACCTCCGGCTCGCGGGTGATTCCGGCTCGGGATGACGCGCACCGAAGACGATGTCGGAACCCACGGTGAACGCCTCGGCGCCGATGGCTGCGGCCGAACGATGTGCCGACGGGCCGGTATGAATGCGGACGTCGTAGAAATCCGCGCCGAAGCTCC
>JBBQIU010000016.1:0-12080 GCA_038325245.1 Verrucomicrobiota bacterium | reverse complement strand
AGGGATTTGCCACAAAGAACGCAGGGAACGCAGAGACTTGGAAGGACGGGATCGCCTTCCCAGGGCCACCCATCCCCATGAAGTGCGAAAAACCGGCGAGGCGTACTCCTGGGAATCCATCATCCCCTTCCTCCGCAATCGGTTCTCCGTATTGAAGAACGCGTCCTGTCAGTGTCCGCACCGGCCGGGGACGTTGTCATCACCGCGATCGAGCAGGAGCAGGCGGGCTTTCTCGTAGCTCTTGCGCTGGAGGTAGTGACGCAGGTCGGCCGGGGCGTCGGAAGGAAGGTCGGCGGCGAGCCGGTCAATTCGTTCGAGGATCGGCAGGACGGGGGGCCTGGCCTGCGCGGGACTCCTCGAGGATCGCGCGGCGGCGGCCTGTTCCAGCTCCCGCAGCGCATCGAGGAGGGATTGTTCGGTCGCGGTCACGGCCGTGAGGATGGGGCAGGGAGGGGTTCAACGCGAACCGGAATCCCGCATTCCGGTGCATGCCCAGGACGCGCCCTTCGAGAACCAGAGGTCCAGAACCTGAAGGTGTTTGGCGAAAACCAGGTTCCTTCTCTGCGCTTTCTGCGTTCCCTGTGCCCAAAGTCCAAACGGGCAGGCCTCCAGGCCCACGTGAATGCGGCGGACATGAGCGCCGGACGGGGAGGGATTTGCCACAAAGAACGCAGGGAACGCAGAGACTTGGAAGGACGGGATCGCCTTCCCAGGTCCACCCATCCCCATGAAGTGCGAAAAACCGGCGAGGCGTACTCCTGGGAATCCATCATCCCCTTCCTCCGCAATCGGTTATCCGTATTGAAGGACGTATTCCGGTGCATGCCGCGCTTCCGCCGGGTTGCATTTTTCCGAAAGGCAGAGCATGGCATGGCGCGCATGCAGTTCTCTTTGTTCGGATTCCCGGTGCGCGTGGAGCTGTGGTTTGTGATCACAGCCGTCCTGTTGGGGGGTGGTTTGCGGCCCGAAGCCTATTCCAGTGTCGCCAATCTCGCCGGAATCGGCATCTGGGTGATCGTGGTTTTCTTCTCGATCCTGGTCCACGAATTCGGGCACGCGACCACGGGTCGGAAGTACGGGGCCAATCCTGAGATCGTCCTTCACGCCTTCGGTGGCGCCGCGGTCATGCATGGAGCGCGCTTTACCCGGAGCCAGGACCTCCTGGTGACGGCGGCAGGCCCCATCGCGAGTGTCGTGTTGGGGACGATCGCATTGCTCATGTTCCGGTACGCCCCCATCTCCTCGCCGGAAATCAGGGAAACCCTCCTGGACCTGGTCTGGATCAACTACTTCTGGACCCTGATCAATCTTCTCCCGATCCAGCCCCTGGACGGCGGATTGCTCCTGCGAACGGGCCTTGGAGACCGCCGGTTGCACATCACTTGCATGGTGGGCTTCGTCGCCGCCGCGGGAGTGGCCCTCCTCGCCCTCCTGAGCGGGCGCGTCTTCCTGACCCTTCTCATGGCCATGCTCGCCTTTGAGAACTGGCGGATGCGGCCGCGCTGAACCCGCCGCGCCGGTTCCCTTTCCCCCTGATCCCGCCGTGCACCTGGCCCACCTTCGCCTGCGCGACTTTCGCAACTACTCGCGCCTCGACGTGGACTTCGGGCCCGGCTTTCACCTTGTCCTTGGCGACAACGCCCAGGGAAAAACCAACGTCCTTGAGGCGATCTACCTCCTCGCCACCCTGCGCTCCTTTCGCGGGGTAGGCGGCGCACAGATGGTGCGCCACGGCGCCCGTGGGTACTTCGTCGGTGGCAAACTCGTCGCATCGACCGAGCACGACCTCAAGATGTACTGGTCGATCGGCGAGAAAAAACTCGCCCTGGACGGCCAGCCCGTGAAGCGGGTGACGGACTACTACGGGCTGATGCGCTGCGTCGTGTTCTGCACCGAGGATTTGCAGCTCGTCAAGGGAACCGGTCGGGTGCGGCGCCGCTTCGTGGATCTCCTGCTGGCTCAGACGCACGGCCAGTACCTCACCACGCTCCAGCGGTACCTCCACGCACTCCAGTCCCGCAATGCCCTCCTGAAAAAGCCCGACCCCGATCCGGCCGTCATCGGCCCGTTCACACAGGAATTAATCGCGGCGGGCAACCAACTCATGCAGGGACGCAAGGAACTCGTCCCCCGGCTTTCGGAACTGGCCGGCGCCGCCTATCGGCGGATCAGCCATGACGCGGAGGAACTTCGGGTGACCTATACCCCCTCCGTGAAGGAGGACTTCGCCGTGGAATTGGCCCAGGCCGCAGGCCGGGAACGGACGATGCGGGTGACGATGGTCGGTCCGCACCGGGACGATCTCCAACTGCTCCTGAGCGAGAAATCCGCGTCGCAGTTCGCCAGTGAAGGTCAAAAACGCTCCCTGGCAATCGCCCTGAAGATGGCCCAGGCCGAGTACCTCACCGGCCTCACCGGCACGCCACCCATTCTACTTATCGACGACGTCATGGGCGAACTCGACGCGCGCCGTCGAGCGGGGCTGATGCCGCTCCTGGAGCGGGCCGAGCACGCTCGCGGCCAGGTCTTTATGACCTGCACCCAGGAAAACTGGCCGCGCGAATTGGGTCGCCGGCTCCAGCGTTGGGAAGTGCGGCAGGCAGTCCTCACGCCCACGCCGCCCGTCGAACCCAATCTGAATCCATGACTGGCACAGGAACGCTTCCGTCCTATCATCCCGTACCGGATGAGCGTTTCAGGTCCCGATCTATTCACCACATTGCTACGGGATGTCTCGCGCTCCTTTTACCTCACCCTGCGCCTCCTTCCGTCCCCCGTCCGGATGCAGATCGGGCTCGCCTACCTCCTCGCCCGCGCCACCGACACCATCGCCGACACCGAGGTCGTGCCACTGGATCAACGCCTGGAGGCCCTCGATCAACTCCGGAACCGAATTCTCGGCTCGCGCGACGAACCGGTCGATTTCTCCGGACTCGCGGGCAGCCAGGTTCTTCCGGCAGAACGCGAACTCCTGGGCCGCATCGAAGAAGCCATCGCCGTCCTGGGAACGCTCCCGTGCTTCGACCGCTGCTGCATTCGCGAGGTGGTGGGAACCATCACCAGCGGTCAGGAACTTGATTTGCAACGCTTTGGCGCCGCGGGCACAGGACACGTCGTGTCGCTCACCACGGAGGCGGAACTCGACGACTACACGTTCCGGGTCGCCGGCTGTGTGGGTGGTTTCTGGACGCGCCTCTGCCGCTCACACCTGTACCCGAAGGCCCCGCTCGACCTCCCCGAGTACCTGGAAAACGCGATCCGATTCGGCAAGGGATTGCAGTTGGTCAACATCCTCCGCGATTTGCCCTCCGACATCGCCCGCGGCCGTTGCTACCTGCCCACAGAGGGACTGCAATCCGCGGGGCTGGAACCAGCCCACTTGAAGGATCCATCGACGATGAACCGCTTTCAGGAGCTTTATCGGCAGTACCTGGAGTGCGCCGCCGCGCATCTGACGGCGGGCTGGGAGTACACGTGCGCCACGCCGAATTCGCAGACGCGCGTCCGCCTCGCCTGCGCGCTACCGCTCCTGATCGGCATGGAGACGCTTCGCCTGCTCGCGCGCGGGAACATCCTGGACACGTCGAACCGCATCAAGGTTCCCCGCAGCCGCGTCCGCACCATCCTGGCCCAAGCCCTCCTCCTGCATCCCTTCCAACGCCGCTGGGAATCCCTCTTCCAACCCGGGCTGGCTTAGAGTTAGAGCCTGTCTGAAAAGTCAGTGGGATCCTGTTTTCGCGGGGGTAGGGTTTCCCGGTTCCGCTCCTTCGAATCGCCGTCCGCCCCGGGGTTCAATGCCTCGATGCGATTCGCGTGCGCTGACCCTCAAGCGTTTCGCCGATGTCCTCCTGAAAGACGTAGGAGAGCCGGGAGGCAGGGTCCCAACTGTGGAGGAAGAGCATCTGCCGGAAGGGCACCCAGCGCGCCGAGCCGTCCATGAAGACCTGGTTGCCTCCCGAGGGGACATTGTTCGCGCCGCTGGCCCGGTGGGGAGGCATGCCTTTGAAGGCGGTGTCGCGTCCAGCGCCCCAGCGGCCTTCGACCTTGATGACCGCGTCCGCTGCGAGCGCCCAACCGGGTTGGGATGCGGTGGTTTTCACGGGACTGCGAGAGGGCATCGTGCCAACGGGGTTCATCCAGGTTTCGATGCCGCCAAAGTACTGAAAGCCGATGATCCACTGGTCGTACTCGCGTTCGTACTGGGGGAACGTGGGACGATTGGGGCAGGTCCATATCTGGCCCTGGGCATTGCTGACGATGAGGCCGAGGCGGCCGGCTTCGCGCTCCTCGAGCGGGTTGAGGGCGATCTGTACCGAACCGCCGAGCGCCGGAAGGAGTTTGTCGCCGTTGTCATCGGCGTACAGGAACATGCCGATGCCAATCTGGCGGAGGTTGTTGAGGCATTTTGTCCGCTTTCCGCTCTCCTTGGCCTTCGCCAGGGCGGGCAGAAGCATCGAGGCGAGAATCGCGATGATGGCGATGACGACCAGGAGTTCGATCAGCGTGAAGGCAATCGCCCGACGCCGTGACTTGGGGTAGGAGAAAGGGTTCATGGGATGAACGAGGAGTGACTCGAGCTGTGCAAAGTCAGTTCACCCGGTGGGGCGTGCCTGCGCAAGCGACGATTGTCTTACGGCACCGTCCCGATCCGGCTGTGGCCTGCGTTCGGGGACGGAGTTCCCTGGAGATGGCCATTTCGGGCCGGCCGCCGCCAAGTGGCGACGTGAGTCTGCCCAATGCGATGCCCTAATGGCCCTACAAAACGCGCAGAGGGCATTTCCCTATCCCGAAGGGATTGCGTCCCAATGCCCAGGGTTGCGAGGAACGAGCTACCCTGGGTGGGATCGCCGAATCACCCACAACCCCGTTGGGATTGAGGCATTGAACGTCGTTTACCCAGGGTAGGCCCGCTTCGCGGTCCAGCCTCCGAATCAGAGGTGATTGCGGTAGTCCGTGAGGTTTCTGCGACGATCGAAGTGAATGGAACGGACGACGCCGGGGGAGCAACGGCTTCGTCCTTTGGCCTCGGGATGGACGATCTTCCAAGCCTGCACCCGCCACTCTCCGTGGTGGGATTCAACCACCCAAGCAACCTGTTCCCAGCCGTCCTGCCTTCGGACAACGGGGCGCGCCGCCTCGATCAGGGAGCGTTCCTCCTCGTTACGGGGCGGTGGCGGCCACGACGCCCGCGGATCGGAACAACCGGAGACGAGCAGTCCTGCCGCAAGCGCCAGGACCATGCGGTGGTGGCGGAAAGAAGACACCGTCCTCCCATCGGCATCCGACCCCGGCGGCTTGAGAACGCGTACTCGGTTGTTTTGCTTGATGCCGGCATTCGCCCATACTCGCCCGCGACCCACCATGAATGTAACCCCAACTCTGCCCGTCCGTCGTCCGTTCACGAGGCTGGGGTCGACGACGACGGAGCGATCGACATCGGCATCCTGGGACCAAGCGGTCTTTAGACAGACA
The DNA here is from genome assembly GCA_038325245.1 of Verrucomicrobiota bacterium. Classification (GTDB taxonomy): domain Bacteria; phylum Verrucomicrobiota; class Verrucomicrobiia; order Limisphaerales; family CAIMTB01; genus CAIMTB01. The sequence goes on along the minus strand of JBBQIU010000016.1, from coordinate 6,608 downwards.
AAAACGCGGTGGCGTAAGGCCACCGCGTTTCGGCAAATCCTACCGGAAATGATAATTACACGCCGCGACGCCGGATCATGAACAAGGCACCCAAGGTGCTGCCGAGCAGCAGGACCGAGGATCCGCCATCGGGCACGCAGTCGACACCGACGTGGATCGCCGACCCGACGGCTCCCGTGTTGTCGTAGTTATTGGAATCCCAGTAGTAGAGGTTCAGGGTTCCGGCCGCGGCAGCGGTGCCACTATAGCTGGTTCCAATCACGAAATAGACCCCGCCGAGTTCGCCAACCAGAGAGCCGTAAGGAGCGGAAAGGCCGTGTTGCGTATGGGAACCAAAGTCCGTCCCAATAAGCGTTCCGTTGACCTCCCCGCTTTCATCGCTCCCAGTAGCATAAAGAGCCCCCGTCAATCCATCCGCGTTGGACCACCTGGGAAGAGCCCCGGCGCTCCATAAATCGTTCGGGTCCACTGAAATGCAAAAATCCTGACCCGCGATAAGGGTCAGGGCTGCCACACCGATGCCGCCCGTCGAGCTATTGGCCTGGGCTCCGACCGCGACGGTAATCGCTTGTGCGGATGAGACAGATGCGAGCAGGGCCGCTGTTGCCAGCAGGCGGGAGAGCATTGGGGAGTACCTCATATATGGAGTTGGAGTTGGGTTCAGGGGTCTTTTCCAATGTAAGCAGATGAAGTGCCAGCATGGTAAATGGTGATCCTGATTGTTTATAAACTATTTGGCATAAAACGGTTAATACTCTTCTGAACGGGAGTCGGCCTCGGATGGCACCCTGCGTGAATGTAACGACCTTCGACACCCTGGCGGGCCGATGAACACGGAATCTGGAGCTGCCGGCACCCCAAAGGTTGATTCGGAGGTTGATGTCCAATGGTTTCGCGTTGGGACAATCGTTGGGACAATCACAGGAGGGGTCCCATGGAACCTTTGTAAAGCGATTCAACAGATCCCAAGGGGAAACAGGCCCGGGAGCGTGGGTTCGATCTCCTCCGTGCGTCTCCCTTATCAATACCACTGAAGTGTCCGTGCAGGTTCGGAGGTACCGGGCCTCTCTCGTTTCCTTCTCTGCGCTCTCTGCGTTCCTTGTGGCCTAAACGTATTGAAGACGCGTCCCGGGGGTGCGGCGGTTGCGTTCTCCCCCTCGTTCGCGCCTCCACGCGCTCACTCCTCGCCATCGTAGTAATCCAACGCGTCGCCGCGAAGCATGCGGCGTTCGGGAGAGCGGACGCCCCACTTCCGGCTGTCCGGATAGTAGACCGATTCCCCGATGGGATTGTCGGCGACGACAAAGACGACCAGATCCTGAGTGCCGTCATTGATCAACTGGTGGGGCTCGTTCGGTTTGAACACGAAGGCGTCGCCCGGGCCGATGGGTGTGGTGCCTTCCGGGTGTCGAACCGTGCCGGTGCCTGAGACGACGTGGTAGAACTCCCACTGCGCGCTGTGCAGGTGGTAGGGGTAAGGAATCCTGCCGGGTTCGACGCGAAGAATCTCCACATCGAAGGGATGACGTTCCATCAGGTCGGTGGATTGGGGCATGCGCCCGAGGGCCTCCGAGACGCTCTTGCCTGCTCCGGCGAATCCGCCCTTGGGGGAGGACCAGGCCTCTTCGGCCATCTGTTGGGTGTTGACCTTTTTCATGGGTTTTGTGGATCAGCCGGAGGCGTCGCCATGGGTGGAGAGACCTCCTTCGGGGTCCATGCTTAGGATCTTGCTTCCTGGCGGGTCCGAACTCCCTTCCAGCGTCGTGATTCACCTGCGGCGTTGCAAGCCGCCACCGGAAGGACTGAGTCTGGCCGCACGTCATGCCATACAGCCGGGTCATCGCCGACACAGGGAGTCATCCTCTCGTTCCAGGGGCCGTGTTGGCGTGCTTGCTGGCCCGAGGTTCCAGCGCGACGCCGGCGCCCGCGACACCTGCGGAGGCGGAGGCTCTAAACCGGCGGGCTTGGTTGGATATTGTTCAGAACTATCACCGCGGCGGGGGTGCGTTTGACGAATCGGTCGAACGGCTGATCGAGGCCGACTGCGAATACGTCCGGCGTTTCGAGGAATTGCGCCGCTCCATTCCGGAGGTGGCGGAGGTGACGAGTTGCCACGAACTGAGCGTGGAACGGCTCGCCCGGGCGCTCTTCGCGTTCCGGCTGCTGGCGGAGTATCTCGAGGTCCTGACGCCGCCGCAGATGACCTACGAGCGGACCGCGCAGGGAACGTTGGACGTGTTCGCCTCGTTCACGATGGCGTTCCGGCGATTGGTCGGAGCGACCTGGTCCGTGCTGTTTCCGATCGGTGAGATGTCGCTGGCGGCCGACGCCGCGGCGCAGTTCTGGGTGGCGTGCCTGCACAGCCCACGGCCCGAGGAGATGGTGGCGGGGTTTGTCGGCTATTTTCGCCGGCAACACCGGGACCGATTCAAATCTCTAAACGAGGGTTACGTCCCTGATCGGACAATCCGGGTGCGCGACGCCATCAGCGAACACCTCGATTCCGCGGGCGATCGGCTGCACAAGCTTCACGAGGCTGTGGCGGAAGGCGTGAAGGAGGGGCCTGAGCGGTTGTTCGGAGAGATGGCGCGGATGGCGTCGAAGTTGGAACTGAATCCGATCGTGATGCACTTCTGCCATCACGTCGTGCGGGAAGCCTGCGACGCCCTGGCGGGGTTGGATGGCCGGTTGACCGCCCGGGAGAATCGATTCCTGCAATATCTCCTCCAGCAGACCGCGCGCGCGATGGAGGAGTATGGCGCCCATGCATCGGCCCGCCCAGACCTCTCCGCCGGCAATGTCACGGCAATCCTGCACGAATTGGATGCACTGGTGGGAATCGCGGACGTGAAGAAGAAGATCCGGGAGGTGGCCAACGTGGCGCGCCTTCAGTTGATGCGCTCGGCTCAGGGTCTCCCGGCCATCGCCACGAGTTATCACTCCGTTTTCAGCGGCAATCCGGGAACCGGCAAGACAACGGTCGCCCGGCTGTTGGGTCGCATTTACAAGGCTCTGGGCGTTCTACGAAAGGGCCACCTGGTCGAGTGCGACCGTGCCACCCTCGTCGGGGAGTATGTCGGCCAGACGGCGCCGAAGACGAACGCCGTGATCGACTCGGCCCTCGACGGAATCCTCTTCATCGACGAGGCCTACGCGCTGGCCAAGGAGCGCGAAGACTTCGGCAGGGAGGCGATCGACACACTGTTGAAGCGGATGGAGGACAACCGGGATCGGCTGATCGTGGTGGTCGCGGGGTATCCGAGGGAGATGGAGCGATTCGTCAATGCCAACCCCGGGCTGCGTTCACGGTTCAACCGGTTCGTGGTGTTCCCGGATTACCCGCCTCAAGAACTTTGCCGGATCCTGTCACTGATGTGCCGACGCAACGGGTTGGAATTGAGCCGTGAACTGAAAGAGAGCGTGATCGGGTACTTCCACGCCCTGCATGCGGTGCGTGACGAGCATTTTGGCAACGCGCGCCTGGTGCGGAATTGTTTCGAAGCCATGGTGACCGCACAGGCTTCGCGACTGGTGAATGGTCCGCCCCCGGACGGCGCCGCGCTCGTGCGCATGACGGTCGACGACCTGGAATGGCCGCCGGGTTTGCAGGACGTCCTGCCCCCACGCGAGCAGCGGCGTTACCGAATACACTGCCCAGCCTGTGGCGCAGCCTATTCCTGGTCGCCGGAACTGGACTTAGCCGACGCCCAATGCTCGAAGTGCCACGCGATCTACGACGGGGCGTTCGGTGAGATTGCTTTTGCCGGGAGCTGACCCCCGCGCGTGCCGTGGGGAATGCCCAACGCATGCTGCCCCGAGGCGGGGCGGCATGAGACAGCCCAAGGCGAAGCCCTGATCGCTCGACACAACGCGCGCGGAGGGCATTTCCCAATCCCGAAGGGATTGCGTCCCAAAGCCCAGGGTTTCGAGGAACGAGCTACCCTGGGTGGGATGGCGGAATCACCCACAACCCCGACGGGGTTGCGTCCCTTCAATCCCAGACTTTCGACCTATCCGCATTGGGTAGCCTTCCTGGAAGCCGTTCGTACCCAGGGTAGGCCCGTTCTTCGCAACCCTGGCCATCGGGACGTAACCCCGTTGGGGTTAAAAATTGAATGCCCTTTGACCCAGGGTAGGCCCGCTTCGCGGTCCAACTCTCGGCTTCGGGACGGAATCCCGTTGGGATTCCAGACCGGAAAATTGGCCAATCTCCAGACCCAGGGCATCGCCTTGGGCACTTTCATGCCGCCCCACTTGGCGGCGGCCCGCCAGACATGGCCAAACTCCAGGGCGCCTTCGGCCTCGATGGCACGCGGGACGCCTGCCGTTAGGGAGTAATGGTTCGGCAGAAACTTGGGGTTGGCGTGCTGGCTCCATGGGCGGTGGCCGCCGAATTGCAGGACGAATCGTTGTCGGTGCGTTCTCTCGGGGCCAAGACCCTTCAGCGGCGCTGGGTTCTGGCCCATACCAACGGACGCCGGTTGAGCCTGGCGGAAGAACAATTCTTTCGGCTGATGGAACGGGAGACCGCGGTGCTCTGGCGGGAGCGAGGGGCGATTCCGGCAGTGGGTGAGAAGTCCATGATGCCGGCGCTGGCGACCTGATCGGGCCCCGTGGGCTACCGTTCGATCACGTCTCCAATCCGTCGCGTCATCTCCGGATCGATGCCGCGCTCCTTCGCCATTGCATGGACACGGCGCGCGGCGTCCCAATCTCCCAGAAGCGCGAGGGCGGTGGCCTGATCCAGCAGAAGTGTGGCGTCGGGGCGGGTGGGGTCGAGAAGTCGATCCATCTCATTCAGAGCGGTTCGAAGGTCACCTTCAGCGGCCGCTTTTTGTCCCAGGCCAATCCGCGCCCGCGCGCGCCGGATCAACCACCGGCATTGGATGCGGGACGATTCCAGTTCGGGCTCAATCCACTTCAACGCGTCGCGAAACCGTCGTTCGTCCAGTAGCGCCTCGACCCGTTCGATCTCGAGAATGCCGGCGCCCGTGTGGGTCAGGCCTTCTTCAATTCCTGCAAGGCGTTTACGGCCCAGCTTCAGGCAACGCTGAAGGTCGCTTCGCAGGAGGTACCACTCGGGATTTGCGCGGTGAAGGCGAAGGGCCGCGTTGCAGTCGTCGAGGGCGGGCCGGACCCGGTCCCCTGAACGAAGGAATTCTGCCCGGAGGATCAGCAGTCCACCCCGGGCGACGGGTTCCTCGTTCGGAAGTGCTAGGGCGCGGGTCACGGTGGCGACGGCGTCATCGGTCTTCCCTCCCAGGAACTGAACGCGTCCGAATTCGCGCAGCGCATCCAACGAGGTCGGATCGAGCTGGACAGCACGTTCCAGGTCGCGTGTCGCCTCGGGAATTCTTCCGAGAAGCACGTACTCGATCGCTCGATCGACGAGAACCTCGGACGTTTCACCGTCAGCCGCGAGCCTTGCGGTGAGTTCCTCAATCTCGTGTTCCGGGCCCTCATGCGCGATCGCACGCGTAAACGGGGTTATGGCCAAGAGCAGGGCGGCGGTGGCCCAGGCGACTCTAAAGGCGTGCATCGCGGGTGGGCGCATCCGTCAGTCCTCCAGGATGAGCACGGGATCGAGCAGCAGGTCGGAACTGTCGGGCTGGACGTTGTGGACCTCGATGGCAAGCACGTTGGTCCCGTGGCGAAGGTACTTGTAGGAATCCCGGAGAGCCACGTAACGGCTGCCCGGTTCCTCGCGGGCGGTGATCTTCTGGGCGTTGCGCCCGCTGCTTCGTCCGATTCCGACGCGCGCCACTTCAACGCCGTTCAGGTACGCGATGAAGGCGTCGTCGAAGTCAATCTGGAGTCCGAGTTCGGTGACGCGATCGGCCTGCTCGATTTCGAAGTCGCGACGGACATAGAGGATGGTCTGCTTGCCCCGCATGGCTTGGAGTTCGGTCCGGGGGTTGCCTTTGCCGTAGCCGAAGGCGCCTTCGCCGGACGGCCAATCGGAGGCGTCGAACTCAGGCCGGGTCCACTCGGAGCCGCGTGGGAGGGGATCGAAGGCGTACCGCCATGTGGCGCCGCTGGGGATCAGAACCCTGTGATCGATAGCAGGCATGGCGGGGATGCTGACCTGATTGGTGGGCTTCACATAGGCGGCCGGCTGCCAGGGCAGGGCGAGGCGTTGCGGCGTTGCCTGGCCACGCTTGACGACGCTGAAGAGGTCCCGCTCCACGCCCTCGCGGTTGATCATGCGGGCGACGAGGGTGTCCCCGTGGACGTCGATCAATACGGAACCGTACTCCACCAGAATCTGACGCATCACGGGCATGGTTCCGACCCGGCCCAGGTTTGCTCCGGCGTTCCCGGTGACGACCTGGACGGTGCCCTCGTGGGGGTGAATGCCGGCGCTCTTGCGGTAGGGGCCGTCCCCCGAGGGATCACCATCGCCGTCGTCGAGGATGACGTTCTCGGCGACGGTGTTGGTGGCGTAGGCGCCGTCCATGAGCATGGAACGTTCGTAAGTATGGGAATGCCCGGTGAAGACGACGTCGACGCCGCCCTGCTCGATGATCGGCATGATGTGCTGCCGCATTTCGGTCAGGTCCTTCTCCTTGTCGCTATCGTGGCTGCCCTTGGTGTAGGGCGGGTGATGC
>JBBQIU010000015.1:0-12240 GCA_038325245.1 Verrucomicrobiota bacterium | reverse complement strand
CGTTCCCGGTCACCGACGCGGCTTGCGTGCGGCGAACGAGCGTTCCTTGGAACGGCGAGCTGTAGGTCTGGGTTCCGGGTTGCACGAGCACGCGTTGGAAGCCGAAGGGTTCGGTCGTGAGCGTTCCGTTGCCATCCGTGGCTGTGATTCGGAAATACCGGCCGGAACCATCCGCGGGAGCGGGTGTCGGAACCTCGGCGATGGCAGTGACATCGGGGTTGAGTTCTCCAAGAACCTGCCAGGGCGCGGAAGGATCCGCCGAGGCGGTGTTGCCTTCGATGCGGTACGAAACTCCGGCGACAACCGGGAATGAGATGACGAACTCGTTCCCTTCCTGGGAAAGGCCGGCGACTTGGAAGATGTGAACCCGGACCTGTGCCGGATCACTGGCGACGCCATCCGTAACGGTGACATAGGAGAACGAATCCTCGATTTCAGTGCCGCCGGTATGGCGGTAAGTGAATCGGCCGTCGGTGGCGAGTTCCACGGTTCCGTGGCGGGGCGCCTGCTGGACTTCGACGGTGGCCGAGTCGGCGGGAGCGTCGTTCAGGGCGACACTGTTCGATCCGTCGATGAGGCTGGAAGCAGTTCCCGCGGCGGAGACGATGAGGACGTCCGGTTGGGGATCGGCTGGCTTCGCGGGCGCCGTGCCAGTACTGAGCGTCACCGTGCCGATGGTGGAGGCCGCTGTTTGATCGCTGACGGAGTACGTCAGGGTATCGGTCCCAATGTAGCCGCTCTTCGGCGTATAGGTCAGATTCGGCATCGTGCCCGTGAGGGTGCCCTTGATGGGCTTGGTGCGGAGGTAGTAGGTCAGGGGGCTGCCTTCCACATCATACGCTGCAAGCTTGAACGATTTGCCGGTGTTTTGGAGAACCGCGACGGATTGGTTCGGTGCGACCGGAGCGTCGTTGATGGAGACGATATTGATCGAGACCTTGCCCGTCGCGGGAGCGGAGGTGCCGTCGCTGACAGTGAAGTAGAAGGTGTCGACCCCGAAGAAGTTCGTCTTAGGGGTGTAGACGTAGTTGGGGGAGGCGCCTGAGAGGGTTCCATTGAGAGGAGCCTTGCTGATGACGACGGTAAGGGCGTCACCATCCACGTCGTGACCACTCAGAGTGGCGCTCACGCTCCGGTCTTCGGCCACCGACAGAGAACGGCCGATCGCCAATGGGGCATCGTTCACGGGGTTGATGACAAGCGTTACGGTGGCGGGCGCGGAGGTCAGCGTGCCATCCTTGACGACGAACCGGAAGGAGTCGGATCCGTTGTAATTGTTGTTGGGTATGTAGCGGAGGTTGGGCGCGGTACCGATCAGGCGTCCCTTGGAAGGTGGTGTGCTGACCGAATAGGTCAGGGTTTTTCCGGGTGCGCCAGTACCGGTCAGTGCGACGATTGCACTGTTGTCTTCGTCGAGCGTGACGGCGGTGGATTTGGCTACGGGAGCGTTGCTCGTCGCGACGATGGTCATCGAAACCCTGGCTGGAGCGGAGGCGACATTGCCGTCGTGAACAGTGAACTCCAAGAAATCGGAGTCGCTGGCGTTCGAATTGGCCTTGTAGGACAAGTTGGGGGCCGTGCCGGTCAGCGTCCCGTTCGAGGGCTGGCGGGTGATGCTGTAGGTGAGCGGATCGTTCTCGACGTCAGTGCCTTGGAGGACGACTGCCACCGAGGCGCCAGCATTGACGGAGAGGGACTTGGCGAGGGCGATGGGCGCGTCGTTCACCGCGGTGATGGTCAGGGAGACCTTCGCGGAAGCGGAAGCGACTTTGCCGTCATGAACGGTGAACTCGAAGTAATCCGAGCCATTGAAGTGGGCGGCGGGCTTGTAGGAGACGTTGGGGGCGGAGCCTGTCAGCGTTCCGTTCGCGGGCTGGCGGGTGATGGTGAAGGTGAGCGGATTGGATTCCGGGTCGGTGCCGGCCAGGGTAATGGCCTGGGTGCCGTCTTCCAGCAGGGTCTTGCTTTGGGCAATGGCGACGGGCGGGGTATTGGCCGCGGCCGTCACGGTGATCGAAATGGTGGCGGGAGCCGACGTTGCGGCGCCGTCGTTGGCCGTGAACTCGAGGGAATCCTGGCCAGTGAAGTCGGCGCGGGCGGAGTAGGAGTAATTGGCGCCCGAACCGGTGAGGGTCCCGCCGGTCGGACCGCGGGTCACCTTGAAGGTGAGGGCAGTGTTCTCGACGTCGGTGCCTTGGAGGACGACTGCCACCGAGGCGCCAGCGTTGACGGAGAGGGACTTGGCGAGGGCGATGGGGGCGTCGTTGACTGGGGTAATGGCGAGATAGACTTTCCCGATCGAGGAGGTGAATACCCCATCGGTTACGGTGAAATCGATGTAGTCAGGTCCGGCGGCGTTGGGGAAAGGCGTGAAGGTCAGGTTGGGAGGAGTTCCGGTCAGGTTGCCCTTCGACGGGAGGCGCTTGATCGAGAAGATGAGAGGATCGCCGTCCGGATCGGTGGCGGAGAGGACGAAGCTGGCGGGCGTGTCCTCGATGAGGGTCACGGTGGTGTCCTTTACGGCCGGGGGATCGTTGATCGGGCTGACGAAGATCTGGATGATACCTGGCGCTGAGGTCTGGGTTCCGCTGGTGACGGTGAACTCGAGCGAGTCGTTGCCGGCGAAGTTGCTTGACGGTCGATAGGTGAGATTCGGGCTGACGCCGGACAGGGAACCGTTGGTGGGAGGTTTTGTTACGGTGAAGACGAGGGTGGAGCTCGCCGCCTGGACCGTGCCGGGATCTGCCTCGAGCGTGAAGGACCCCGTGGCGTCCTCCGGGACGGAGAGGGATCCATTGACGGCGAGGGGAGGTGGGCCGGCGATGGGGACTTTGTATTGGACCTCATTGGAGGCGCCGCTTTCGAGGTTGCCGGTGCTGTAGGCCGTCACCGCAAAATAATAGGTCTCATTGGGGGTAAGATCTTTTACTTGGACGGAGGTTGACAACCCGACATTGGTTACGTAGTTATAGCTGCCAGGAGTTGAGCCTCGATGAACCTTATAGCCAGCGAGGTCAGATTCTGAATTAGCGGCCCAAGTTAAGCCAACCGTCTCGGCTTGGGTGGCAGCGGCAAAAAAAGCTAGGAAAGAAAAAACGAAAAGTGCTGCTCCGGAAGGCTGTGAGGCCTTTTGATGGGTGTGGTCTGGATTCATACGTCTACTACTGTTGTCGAGCTTAATTTTCTAACATCGCCTCTTCATTCTTAGCGGTAGCTTCTTGTCGGGAGACCCGCTCAGTAGAGTAAGACGTTGTTATATTCTGCGCATTGAGCTGGCATGGCTAACCTTGCGAAGCGCAGTTCTTTTTCGACTTTCTGGCCCATGACTTGAGGTTTTTGTTGGCCTTTGTCAAGGGAACCGTGCTGATTGGAAGGGGTTGCGACGGATTAGTTTTCGTACTTTCTAACTCTCAGGCGGTCCGCGAATTTCTTTAGAGAAACTCTCTTTATCCGCATCGAATTGGGGGGGAGCAGGTTGGGCTTCCATTACGTTTTGCCGGCGGGACTCGCCCAATCCCTTAGAGATTCGTCGATTTAGCCAACCTTTTTTTTTCACGGAGCTGGGTCGTTTTGCGGATTTCAGGGGCAGAGGTTGAGATCCCCGAACGGCCAAGGCTCAAAGGACCATCTGGAAAATCGCCTTCTCGAATGCAGTGTAAACGGGTTCGACACCTGCCATTTGGATCTCTCGCAGGACAAGCCACTCAACCGGAACGGCTTGCGTCATTCGTTTGGTCAGAAATTCTTTCGGAAATTGAGGGATGGCGTCGGAACTCTTGACAGATCTGGATTTCACCGCAGACATCGGGAAACCTTGGTACGGCAAGGAATTCCGCTGCATCTGCCTTGAGTGCAATGTATTAAATTAACGTAGAATCCAGCGACTCGAAGGTGGCATGCCAATTGCTTAGGGCTAGCGTCTGTTCGCATCGCTCGTTCCGGGATGCAAATCACACCCAATCAACACCCCCCCAGTTTTTTGAAGATAATGAAACGTAGCTTTGTACTCGGTTTGATGGCAGCACTCGGCAGCACCTCGGCGATGGCCGTCGATATCACGATCCCGGATTCACAGGGGGTTGGCGACGGACAGTTTGGCAGTGCGGGCAACCCCAACGGTGGCGCTTACAATGGAACGTTGGTTGGAGTTGGGACTGCTGGCGAAGATCAGGAGGTTTCGGCGGGTGCCGTCGCAAACCAATCCTGGGACTACGAGGCATTCACGCTGACAGGCAGTTCGCTGGGAATCATCGCCGGCTTCGACATGAGGACTGGCATTGGCCAAATCAACGGCTTCGGGTCGGTAAGCGCCGTCGGCGTTGGCACGGGCGGCTACCACACGGACCAAGGCGACATCTTCATCAATGTTGGCACCCGCGTGGATGCCCGGGACGGGACCAGTTCTCCGTTTCCGGACGGGGATGGCTTCGATTTCGACTACGTCATCAAGTTCAATAGCATCTCGGAGGCCGTGAATGGGGTGAGCTATTCCGTCTACTCGGCTGCGCAGGTGACTCCAATCCCCGAGACCAGCAGCAGCGAAATCAACCCGGGCGCCGCGCTGCTGACCGGTTACCTCTACAAGGTGACGCCGAACACCGGCGTCAGTGCCCTCTATAGCGGCACCGCTGGATACCTGGCTGATCAGACCAGTGCCCAGGTGGGAGGCTACGTCGGCACCTACCACGACGTGATGTCAGGCATCAATCTCGATTACTCGAAGCTTCCTCTCCTTCTACCGAATTCTGACGTTTTCCTCTACACGACCATGGGGTGTGGGAACGACATCATGGAAGGTAAGTTTACCGTGCCGGATGGGGGCATGACGTTGGCACTTCTTGGGGTGGGTTTCCTTGGTGTCGGTGCTCTTCGCCGCCGGTCCGCATAAGTCAACGCGGGTTCAAAGAGGGTCAAGAATCCAATCTTGCAAATGTAAGCCAGGCGCAAGCCTGGTTTTTTTTTGGCATTTGCCCAACCAGCGATTGAAACTCCGCTCCGACAAAATTTTGGTGTCCAGCATGTTAGGAGACTGCAGGCGTTCTGAGCAGTGCCGGTTGGGTGAGGGGTCCCATCTTTAGAAAATTGCTACTTGATCTCGCATGCTGAATGGAACTCAATCTTTCCCGCGTAGCCGGTGTCCAGAATGCATTTCCGCGCTGTTGCGGTGTGTGCATTCACAAGGGGGAGTCAGCAGAAAACTCGCAGGTGGTTATTTGGAAAGTGGGCCCACCCCCCGCTCTCCGAAGCGACTTCTTTTGGACGCGTCTTAGGCGAGCGCTATGAGCACGTGAAAAACAAGAAAACTGTCTGTCGGGGTCGGCTTGGTTGGGCAGCCGGCCTTTATTGGGTGTGTATCCTGTTCCTAGGTCCGGTCACGGCCAGCGCCGCGTCCGTGAATTTGCTGTGGAATCGCAATACCGAGGCAGATCTCGTCGGGTATCGCGTCTACGCAGCCCAATCTTCAGGGCCTTATGTCCGGGTCGAGGAAACCGGGCTGGATCCTCAGGCGACGGTCAACGACCTGGAGGTGGGCGACACATATCATTTCGTGGTGACGGCTGTTGCTGCCAGCGGATTGGAGAGCAAGCCATCGAAGCGCGTGACTCACATCGTACCGAAGGAGCCCCCTCCGATTGATGACATCCCGGACGACGTTAATCGGGCCCCTGCAGCCGTGGGTGCTTTCGTAACGACAGCCGAGGACGCGGACGCGGCGATCCAACTGTCGGCATCCGACCCCGATGGCGACGCGCTGACCTATTCCATCGTTTCGGCTCCGCTTAAGGGCCGGCTCTTTGGAACCGCTCCTTCACTGACTTATCGGCCGGACCGGAACTACTCAGGACCGGATCGATTCCGATTCAAGGTGAGCGATGGGACGCTCGAGTCTGCAGTGGCGGAGGTCGCGATCCAGGTGGCGCCGGTGAACCATCCGCCGGTGGCATTGGCTATGTCGGTGCCGCTGTTGGAAGACGCGCTGGTGGCGATTGTGCTGGCGGGAAGCGACGTGGAGGGCTCTCCGTTATCCTACAAGATTGTGAAGTTGCCCAGCAACGGCACCCTGTCCGGGGCGCCTCCGAACGTTACTTATCGTCCGTCGGTGAACTTCTCGGGTAGCGATTCCTTCCTCTTTGCGGTGAATGATGGCCGGCTCGTTTCGGCGCCCGCGCGGGTATCTCTAAATGTGGCTCCCGTGAACGACGCACCCACGGCGACGGCGCAGACGCTGTCATTGCTCGAGGACGCGACACTGCTGGTCGTTCTTTCGGGGCAGGACGTGGAGGAGAGTCCGCTGAGCTACGTGATCACGCGCCAGCCGGCGGGCGGGATCCTCGTGGGCATACCTCCACTGCTCACTTACATTCCGAGGCCCAATTACTCTGGAATGGACAGCTTTGATTTTCGGGTGGGCGATGGTCAGTTGCTTTCGCAGCCGGCCACCGTGGTGCTCCGGGTGGAAGCAATCGACGACCCACCGGTCGCGGTCGCGCAAGGCGTGACGGTTGCGGCGAAGGGGTCGGCGGCGATTGTACTGAGCGGGGTGGATCCCGACACCAGTGTATTGACGTACCGGATCTCCCGCGTTCCGTCCCATGGAACGCTGACGGGAACGGCGCCAAACGTTGTGTACCGTCCGGCGAATGGATTTACCGGAGGCGACTCATTTGAGTTCACGGTTCGCGATGCGACGCAGGTTTCAGCGCCGAGCGTCGTTTCCATCCAGGTGCTGCCGTCCGATCAGCGTCCGACCGCTGTGCCGGCCAGCTACACTCTGGGGGAGGACTCGCTTCTCGAGGTTGTATTGGTCGGCAGTGATCCAGATGGGGACACACTCACGTACACCATCACGGTTCCACCTCAGCAAGGAACTCTGACGGGGACGGGTCCAAATTATACGTATCAGGCGAACAACAATTTTGCGGGGTCTGATTCGTTCGAATTCAGGTGCAGTGACGGCAGCAACACATCAGTGCCGGCGCTTGTCAGCCTTGAGGTGACGCCGGTGAACGACCCCCCAAGGGCATTGCCGCGTACGATCGCGACGTCGTACGGGATGCCAGTCCTCGTCATTCTAAATGGGAGTGATCCGGAGGGGGATCGGTTGACATTCAGGGTCGTGACGTCGCCGAAGAACGGGAAGCTGATTGGAATACCACCACTACTCGTCTACACGCCGAGGTGGGGTTTCGTGGGGAAGGACTCGCTTGCGTTTGTCGCCAATGACGGGGAACTGGATTCCGAGCTGTCGACGGTCCAATTCCGCGTTTCGCTTTCTCTATTCGCTTCGTGGAGGTCGCAGACTTCCATCTTGATCCCCGGCAATGAGCGTGGGGATGGTCCGCCTGGAGAAGGGGTTCCCGGAGCCGGCGACGCTGGGGGGACAACGAGCGTGATTCAGTGGGTGAATATGCCGGCGCATGGGGCCGTTGCGCTCACGTCGGAGAATGAGATCACGTATCAGCATTCGGGCGACGGGGCGCCGGTGGATGCGTTCTCCTATCTTGCCCGGTCTGAGCAAGGGCTCGAGGAACTCGTTTGGGTGGGTTTGCACCGAGTGGGGATTGAGGCTTTGACCCGCGTCGGGGATCAGGGAGAAGTTTCGTTCTCGGTCCTGGCAGGGCTGAATTATCGGGTCGAAGCGAACGATGTGTCGCCGGCGCCGGATGCGCCGTGGACAGTCCTCGAAGATTGGGTTCCTGAGGAATCGGGTCTGGCTCGCTTCCCGGTGTCATTCCCGGAGACCGATGGGTCGCGATTCGTTCGGATTTCCTGCGCCATTCCGGATACCGGGGAACGCGAGGTCTCGGAGGTCTGGGGAGTCCAAAGCACCTCGGTCGGAGCGGGTGTTGACGGACGGGTCTATGGCGTGCCGTTTCAGGCTGGGAGTCTATTCCGGGCCCGGGTCGTGGCCGTGGAGTCCGACGTACTGGAATTGGATGCCAGCAAGCTTGAGGCTCCGGATTTGCTGCCGCGGGGCGGACAGCCCACCCATGCGGTGGTGGTGCGATCGTCGGTACGTGGCGATCGGATTGGCGAATGGTGGCCCATCACCGGTCAGTCGATGTTTCGAGTCCAGGTGGATCACCGGGGCGAAGCCTTGAGTGACCTCGTCCAACCTGGAGATGAGGTGGAGGTTCTGCGGTTGTCGTCCGTGGCGGACGTCTTTGGTGCGGCGGGGCAGGCCGATGTCCAATTCACAGATGGAGATCGGTTGAAGCTGGAGGGATTCGGAGGGGTGCCGTACGTCCTGTCGTACCGAAACTCGAACCGCGGGGGGGCGGCCTATTGGGTGGAGCGGAATGGGGAAACGTCAGGTCCGTTCGACGGCTCGATCCTTCCCTTGCTTCCGACGCAGGCGTTCTCATTCGTCAATCGTCGAACCGCTGGACCGCTTCGGTTTGCGGGGCGCGTCGAGGGGTCACCCATCACCCAGTATCTCCTCCCGGGTGTCCGGATGGCCGCCAACGGGTTTGCGATTCGGGCGGAGGTACCGGAATTGGGCCCGTATCGGCTGGCGGATGGCGAGCAGCCCTGGATCGAGGGGGGCCTTGTGGCAGAACTGGAGGCTCCGCCAGGGGAGGAAGGTGTGCTGGCATCCCCGGAGGTTGCTGCCGCGACGGGCATGGAAGCGGGGGGCGGAATCTGGATACGAGTTCCGGACGAGGCCGGAATGCTTCGCTGGACGCAGTCGCGTCCGTGGTAGCTCGTTGTTTGGCGTGATTCAGTCTCGGTGCGGGCGGACGCCTGGCGTTTGCCCGCATTTTCGTTTTGGTGACCGACGCGACTCTGTGAATCTGGAGTGTGATTACGCAAAGAGCTGCCGAACGACGTGGCCGTGGACGTCGGTCAGGCGGAAGTCACGTCCCTGGAAGCGGTACGTGAGTCGTTCGTGATCGATGCCGAGCAGGTGGAGCAGAGTGGCTTGCAGGTCGTGGGCATGGACGGGGTCGTGGAGGACGTTCATGCCGAGGTCATCGGTCTCGCCGTGAGTATGGCCACGCTTGGTGCCTCCGCCAGCGAGCCAGACCGTGAAGGCATAAGGATGATGGTCGCGCCCCCAGCGGGGTCGGTCCGCCAGGTTTCCCTGAATGAACGGAGTGCGTCCGAATTCACCGCCCCAGACGACGAGGGTGTCGTCGAGCAGGCCGCGCTGCTTGAGGTCGGCGACGAGGCCGGCCGAGGCTTGGTCGGTGTCTTTGCATTGGGTATAGAGTTCGGTGGTCAGGCTGTTGTGCTGATCCCAACCAGCGTGCATTACCTGGACACAGCGCACGCCGCGTTCGATCAGGCGGCGGGCCATGAGGCAGTTATAGGCGTAGGTGCCCTGTTCTCGGACGGCGGGCCCGTAGAGCTCGAGGACGCCTTGGGGTTCCTTTGAGACGTCCGTGAGTTCCGGCACGCTGGTCTGCATGCGGAAGGCCATTTCGTACTGCGTCATGCGGGTGGCGATTTCCGGGTCGCCGTGCTGGCGCAGCTTGAGTTCGTTGAGGGCCGCGAGGTCGTCGAGCATGGCCCTCCGGGTGGAACGGTCGAGGCCGTCCGGATCGGAGAGGTAGAGAACGGGCTCACTGCTACCCCGGAACTTGACGCCTTGGTAGCGGGAGGGCAGGAAGCCGGCCCCCCAATAAAAGTCATAGAAAATCTGTCCGCAGGAGGTGCCTTTGCTGACGGAGGTCAGGACGACGAAGGCCGGGAGATCCTCGGTGGCCGCGCCAAGGCCGTAGGTGAGCCAGGCGCCAAGGGTCGGGCGTCCCGGGATTTGTCCGCCACTGAGCATCAGGGAAATGCCCGGGGCATGATTGATGGCGTCGGTGTGAAGGCTCTTCACGAAGCACAACTCGTCCGCGATCTGGGCGGTGTAGGGAAGGAACTCGCTGACCCAGGCGCCGCTTTGACCCCGCTGACGGAAGGGTTCGACGGGTGCCAGGAGCAGCTTGCCGTCCGCCTTGCCCGTCATGGTGCTGAAACGTTTGCCGGCGATGTAGTCGTCGGGAACGGGCCGGCCGTGGAGTTCGGCCAGCCTCGGTTTGAAATCGAAAAGGTCGACGTGGGTGGGGGCGCCGTTCTGGAAGAGATAAATGATGCGTTTGGCGCGCGGGGCGAAGTGGGGGAGATCGGGGAGTCCGGTGGGAATCCGGGGCGGGCCGGGGGGCGTGGCTGTGGCAGGCGCCGCCAGTCCGTCGCGTTGAAGGAGCCAGGCGAGAGCGGCGGTGCCGACGCCGGTGGCCGCCCTGCCAAGGAATGCGCGGCGGGTGAACGCGAGTTGATGGGCTTCCAGGGGATTCATGGGAGTCGAGAGGTCGGGCTTCATTCGCGTGTCAGGGCCTCGTCGAGATTCAAGAGGGTGCTGCAAACGGTGGTCCAGGCGGCGTGTTCGGACGGGTCAAGTCGTTCGTCGCGGGCGGATTCGCCATGGGCGAGCCAACGATCCGCGGCGGAAGGATTGGCGGCGAAGTGCCGCTGGTGTCGCTGAAGGCCGGCCAAGAGGATGAGGATCTCGGGTTCGGCAAGGCGGCGGCCGAGAACGAGTCGACCGGCGAGGTGAAGCCGGTCGGGGGTGTTTGAGAGGTCGGCGAGGAGTACCCGCTGAGCCAGTGCGCGGGCGGCCTCGACGTAAGTGTCGTCATTGAGGGTCAGCAAGGCGTGGAGGGGGACGTTGGTCCTTGGGGTACGGACGGTGCAGGTTTGGCGGTTGGCGACGTCGAAGAACAGGGTGGGACCGACGATGCGGCGCCAGAACACGTAGAGGCTGCGGCGATACAGGTCGGCCCCGTGGTCCTGGATGTACCGTTTATTTCCGAAGGTGGCCTCCTCCCAGACCCCGGCGGGTTGATACGGCTTCACCGGAGGTCCGCCGCGTCGTTCGGCGAGGAGCCCGGATGTCGCGAGCGCGGCATCGCGGATCATCCACGAAGGCATGCGGAATCGTGAACCTCGGGCGAGAAGGCGATTGTCCGGGTCCCGTTCGTGTTGGGCGGGATCGATGCGGGACGACTGGCGATACGTCTGGCTGGTGACGATCAGACGATGCAGAAGCTTCATGTTCCACCCGGACTCGACGAATTCGGTGGCGAGCCAGTCGAGGAGTTCCGGGTGGGAAGGTTTTTCTCCCTGGATGCCGAAATCTTCGGTGGTTTTGACCAGGCCGATGCCGAAGAAACTTTGCCAGAAGCGGTTGACGATGACGCGTGCGGTCAGGGGGTGGTTGGGTTCAAGCAGCCATCGGGCGAGGGCGAGGCGATTGGGAAGGGGATTGGCTTGCGGGGGAAAGGGTGTCAGCGCGGGAGGGACGGAGGCGGTGATGGATGCGCCGGGTTCATTGTAGAAACCCCGGTGGAGGAGGAACGTGTCCCGGGGTGACGCGACGTCCTCCATGATCATCACCCGGGGAATGGACCGGACCACGGCGTCGCGCTCGGCCCGAGCCAGGCGCTGGGTTTCCAGCTTGTCGGAATAGGGAACGTCGATGGGCTTCCAATAGGCGATGAGTTTTTCAAGTCGGCCTGCATCGCGAGCGTTCGGATCGAGCTTGAGGTGATCCAGTACCTCCTTGGGAAGGTCGCGGGCGGCGTCGGATTCGTGAACCGCCTTGCCCGATTCGCGCGGGAATTTTTGCAGTTCGAACCGTTCGGTGGCTTGAGCGGTGCGGGTGAGAACTTCCTCGGAAGCCTGTCGTCGTAAAGTCTGCTCGGGGGATGGAACTTCGAGATTGGGGGGCGCCTGGGGGTCTCCGCCGCTGCCATCCACGGCGGTCCGGTTGAAGTAAGCCAGCAGCCCGAAGTAGTCGCGTTGGGTCAGGGGATCGAACTTGTGGTCGTGGCAGCGGGTGCAATTGAGCGTGGCGCCCAGCCAAACGGTTCCGACCGTTTCTGTTTGGTCGAAGAGGTACTCGATGCGGTTTTCCTCCGGAATCCGGCCCCCCTCACCGTTGATCATGTGGTTCCGCACGAAGCCCGTGGCCAGCCGTTGCTCAAACGAGGCTTCGGGCAAGAGGTCACCGGCGAGCTGCCAGACGGTGAACGTGTCGAAGGGCAGATTGCGGTTCAGCGCATCGACGACCCAATCGCGCCAGGGCCACATGGTGCGTTCTGAGTCGCCCTGGTAACCATTCGAGTCGGCATATCGAGCGGCTTCGAGCCATTCCCAGGCCATGCGTTCACCGTAGCGGGGCGACGCGAGAAGTCGGTCGACGAGCCGTTCCCAGGCGCCCGGAGAGGTGTCGGCGGCGAATGCATCGAT
>JBBQIU010000014.1:0-12329 GCA_038325245.1 Verrucomicrobiota bacterium | reverse complement strand
GAAAGAGGGCAGCCGGTGTTCCTGATCGGCGGCTATGGAGGCGCGGCCCGACTGGTCGCGGACCTTCTTCTGGGGATCGATCGCAAGGAGGCCACGTGGGAGTACCAGAAAGAGGCGCCCTTCGCTCTCGAGATGAAGGAGTTTTACACGGCGCAAGGGTTGCCGTGGACAGACTATCCGGAGATGACGGGCTTCCTTCGATCGAAGGGCTTCGCGGGGCTCAATCCATTCGTGACCGAGGCCGAGCATCGGGAGCTTTTTGAGAGCTTGGATCCGACGCGCGTCGTGGAGTTGCTGTTGATCGGGATGGGACGCCTCGCGGCAGGGACATCTGCTTGAGCGGTTCCTTGGAAAGGACGGACAGGAGTGTCCGCGATCCCGTCGCGAAGGTTTCGCGCGAGAAAGACGTCAGTCACCGTTGGACAGTAACCGATAGAATCGGGGGCCCGCTGCGACCGGGTCGGTGACGCGACCGGAGTTGTGGGGGGCATCGGGCAGGGGCTGCCAGGGCGGTTCGGGACCGAGGGTTTCGGTGAACTCGACGAGATAGGTTCGGAAGGTCACGACCGGGAACCCGAGCACGACCGTTCCGGCGGGACCACCGATTGAACGGTCGATGGAAATCGCGAGCGTCGGTGGTTCGGGGTCGGCTGCCTTGACTTCGATGGTCGCGGTGGCGATGGCGTAGTCTCCACCACTCCAGGTTTCATCCGGATTCAATCCCGCGACGAGGAAGTCTCCGCTGAGCCCGGCCGGTCCTGTTCCAGCGTTTACACGAAATGTCGCGGTCCCTGCGCGTCGACCCACCACCGGCACGGTCAGAAGTTCGACGGGCTCCAGGACTCCCGCGGTGGGGCGGCCCGCCAGGGTGTCAAAGATGCCACGCACTGTGTTGCCGTCGACGTTGCCCGACGACGAGGTGGTGGAGACGCGGTCGGAGGCGGGACGGTCCAGGGAGGCGATCGTGAGATCGGCGACAGCGACGGATTCCTGGACGAGGTCGATGTGCCAGGAGAAGAGCTGTTGGGACCGGGGTCGCAAGGCAGGAGCCACCTGAGCGAGGACGCGAAGGGTCGTTTGTTCGCCGGGCGCGACGGATGGCTTGTCGAGTCGGACGGTGACGATGACGGACTGAGCGGAGGAAGGATGGGCGGTGAGACTGGCAAGGCCAAGGACCAGGGCGGCGCCCAGCCCGGATATTTCATACCTCTTCTGCTGCGACTTGCTGCAAGCCCGACTGGCGTTGTTGGCCTCGTTTTCCTCACCGAGCATTATGTTCTCATCCACCCCGGGTCGGAAGAGCTTCGGCCGCCTAGCCAGTCGGGCTCTCGCAGCGTCCCGTGACGAAGGTGTATTAAATATCCGGGCTACGAACGCGGGCAGGGATCGTCGGAGCGATCGACCGGGGAAGTTCTGGAGCGGACGGGAGGGCCGGGTCATGGCTCTAGGAAGTGCGGGCGCCAGAGTACTGGGAGAGTCCGAGCGAATCGGGCGAGCGTCGGCGTGTTCGAAGGTGCTGGAAGGCTTCGGAGATAGTTGTTCCTCACCGTTTCAAGGTCGGCTGCGTTGACGACGTTGTCTCCGTTGAGATCGGCGTCGAGGGCACGTTGTCCGACGGGCTGCCGCAGTTCGCGGGAGACACGGAGCAGATCGAGGTCGTTGACGCGGCCGTCGCCATTGGCATCGCCGGTGAGGACGGTGAAGGTCTGGCGGATGTCGGCGGCGAGGACCGTGCCGGTTGGACCGTTGACGACAGTGGCGGGCACGATGATTTCGTAGCGGCCCTCGGGGAGACGCTGGCCGGGGAGGCCCGGGAAGCTGACGCGGGCAGCGCGTTTTTGGGGGTCGTACGTCACGAGGACGGAGGTGGCAGGGACGAGGGCGCCGGTGAGCGTGTTTCGAACGGTGACCTGGCTGGAGGACAGGGTGCCACCGGTGGGAAGGGGGACGGGGAATTCGACCGCGTTGACGAAGGAACGTTGGGAGGCACCGGAGCCGACGACGAGGCTGGGGCGGTACTCAAGGGCTCCAATATCGGCGAACGACGGTCTGAGGGACCACTCGATGGAGTTGGCGGTGCCGACAGAGGATTGGCTGTTGTAGGGGGAGAGGCTGAAGGCGTTTCCGTTGCCGAGGGAGAAGCCGACGGTCGGCGTGAGGTTTGTGTTGCCGGGACCGTAGTCGAACCGTATGCGCCCATCCCGGAAGAGGGTGACGGCGAACTGGACGTCGCTGTTGTCGGCTTCGTTGGTGGCGTTCCAGCGG
Organism: Verrucomicrobiota bacterium; assembly: GCA_038325245.1. GTDB lineage: Bacteria > Verrucomicrobiota > Verrucomicrobiia > Limisphaerales > CAIMTB01 > CAIMTB01. The sequence continues at coordinate 10,064 of JBBQIU010000014.1, read as the reverse complement.
ATGGTGAGGCGATCGGTCTGGGAGGCATCCCAGAAGATGTCGTCGCCCGTGCCATCGGTCCGGAGGTTGTCCCACAGCGGGGTGATCAGGGTATCGGCGATGAGCTTCGCGGTGGAGTTGTCGGCGTCGCGAAAGGTTTGGCTGTTGGCGAAGGTGATGAAGCCCTCGGTCGAGACGTTGATGAATGTGATGGTGCGATCGAAGTACGGGAAGGCGAAGGGCAGGCTGGCGCCCCAGTAGGTGAGGTTGCCGCGCCAGTTCTGGGCTACGCCGGTGGCGGCGAAGCGGCTCCCGCCGAGATCCGTGAGGACGTAGTCGACGCGTCCGGCGTTGGTGGTGGCGGGATCATCGACGCGTCCGCCGTCGGGGAGGTTATGACGGGGCGCATACCACGCGTCGCCGCGGTCGATGGCGGCGGAGCCCGGGAGCAGTTCGTAGCGGGCGCCGGAGCGATCTGTGAAGAGCGGATCGCCGTCGGTGGAGTTCGCATCAAGGCTGGAGGCGGCGCGCCAGTCGGCGAGGGAGGCAGCGGGCATGCCGGCCCAAACCCCGGTCCGGCTGCCGGCTTCGCGCCGGTGAATCAGGTTGTAGTTGGAATTGAGGGTTGCCGGGTTGCGAACGTTGACGACGAAGGCGGCGGCGTTGCCGACGGTGACGAGATTGTTTCGGATGCGGACGTTTCCGGCGAACTCACCCAGGGTGATGGCGGCGCCCGCGGAGGCGTCGACGGTATTGCCGAGGACATCGACGATCGAGTTGTTCACGAGGACGCCGGATTCGCGGTTGCCGTAGATCACGTTGCCCTGGATGACTGTTCGGCCGCCGGGGACGACCACGCCAACGCGGTTGTCGTGGATGCGGTTGAACTGGACGACGCCGGAATTGGAGGACTCGACGCCGACATCATTGTTGTGAACCACGTTGGGGGCTTCGCCATCGAGGCCGACGATGCCGCGGTCGGCGATGCCGGTCTGGTTGTGGTGGACGGTGTTGCCGTAGATACGGACCTGGTCGCCGGTGAGGATGCCCAAAGAGAAGCCGGAGACGTCATTGTGGCGGACGATGGCGGAGCGTCGGACATTGACGTACTCGGTGGCGACGCCCCGGCCGCGTGTGAGGGCGTCGCCGAGGCCGGTAATCCGGTTGTTCTCGGTGAGTTGATCTGGAGCGGAGGCGAAGATGCCGTGGAGGTTGGAGGTGATCTGGTTGTTGCGGACCCGGAGGGATTCGCTGCTGAAGGCCTGGACGCCGTAATTGTCGCCGACGACGAGGTTGTTTTCGATGAAGGCGTCACGGGCGCCACGGACGAGGATGCCGACGTCCCCGAGTTGGTCGGCGCCACGGATGGCATTGCGGCGGATGACGACTTCGGAGTTCCGAACGGAACTGTCGTATTGGATGCCGCTCGTGTTGGTGAACTCGATCTGGTTGTCCTCCGCGAGGAGTTTTCCAGTTCGGATGAGGAAACCGGCGCGGCTGCGGAGGACCTGGTTGGCCCGGAGGATGGACTCGGTGGTTTGGACGAGATTGACGGCCTGGGGGGCGTCGAGGATCTGGTTGCGCTCGATCAGGATCGGGACGGCGCCTTCGATGGTGATGCCGGCGTCGAGGAGAGTATTCCCGGTAATTCGACCTGTGGCGGCTGGGAGGAAGCGGATGTTATAGCCGTCGCGCGAGCCGGAGACGCGATTGTCTTCGATCACGTTCTCGCCGGAGGTGATGCGGATGGGGCCACCGGTGACGCGATTGCTGCGGACGGTACCGGAAGCGGTGCCGGCGAAGAAGATACCGGGTTGGTTCGTGGCATCGACCTGGACGTCGTTGTCTTCTACGAGGTGGATGCCGGATTCGACCCGGATGGGGACACCGTTGAAGCCGGTTCGGATGGTGTTGCCTCGCAGGGTGGAGGCGGTGGCGGAGGGCAGGTAGATGCCGTAGGTGGCGGCGTTGCCGATGGTGTTCTCGGCGATGGTGACCGGATCGGTGGAGTCGAGGCGGATGCCGGAGTGGCTGGCGGCGGCCAGGAGGATGTTTCCGCGGACGGTGGCGTTCGTGAGTTTGACGGTGGAACTGAGGTAGATGCCGTACTGGCCGGTTCCGAAGGTGGAGTTGTGGTCGACCTGGCCGGTACCCTTCTCGAATCGGATGCCCACGGCGGTATTGCCGGCGAGGGTGACGACGTTGCGGAGGACGGTGGACTGGGCGGCGTTGGGAAGGTGAATGCCGAACTCACGGGCGGCTCCGACGGTGTTGTCCTCAATGCGGGTGGAGCCGGCGGTATCGAGGCGGATGCCTATGCGGGCGTTGGCGAGGTTTATCGAGTTTTTCAGGACAGGGCCATTGGCTGCGGGACCGAGCAGGACGCCGACCGCGCCGGCTCCTGTCAGGGTGTTTTCCTCGACGCGAGCGTCGCCGGTGTCGACGCGGATGCCTTCGGCCGTGCCGGAAAGGGTGAGGGAGTTGCCGCGGACAATGGCGGAGGGGGAGGCTGTGACGAGGATTCCGAAGCGGGTGGCCGTGGCGAGGGTGTTCAGTTCGATGACGACGGGGGTCTGTGACTCGACGCGGATGCCGTCGAGCGCCGCGGAGAATCGGAGCGTGTTTGAGCGAACCGGGGACTGGAAGGTGACGGCCGGACCGAAGCGAAGGCCGGTTCCGGTGACTCCGCTGAGCGTATTGAATTCGGTCCGGGTGTTTCCGGTGATGATCTGCATCCCGCTGGCTCCGGCGCGGACCGCGATATCGTTTCGGATTAGCCGGCTTGACGCGGGTCCGTCGAGGAGGATGCCGAAAGCGTCGGCGTCCGATATCTGGTTATCTTCGGCGACCAGTGCACCTCGGTGATGGGCTGCGATGCCGGCGCCGGAGCTTGCGCCGATGCGATTCTTGATAAGGGAGATCGAGGCGGCGGCGCCCTGGGTGCGGATTCCGAAGGTAGTCGATCCGTCCATCTGATTTTCCAGTGCAGTGAGGTCACCGGATGCACCGAACTCGACGCCGGCGCCGGCACGAAGTTGGAAAGTGTTGCCCTTCAGGGTGGCGGACGCGGCGCCGAGGATCTCGAGGCCAACCGTATCGGAGAGCTGGAAGGAGTTTTGTTCCACGGTCACGACCTCGGGTGAGGAGGTGTTGATCCGCAGGCCGGCGCCGGACGCGAGCGAGATGGCGTTGTCGCGGAACGTGCCTGTGGCGGAGCCGGACAGGACGATGCCGCCGCGGGCGTTGGTGACGGTGTTGTTCTCGAACGTGACGAAGCCGATGGCGGCCTGGAGGGCCAGGGCGGGGCGATCGAAGGTCACCCGCCGGATGACGCGGCGCTCGGAGCCGGCGGGGAAATCCAGGGCGATGGAGGCGTTGGTCCTGCCCGCGAACCGAAGGCCGGTGATCCACTCGCCGCCCTGTCCAAGGAGGCGGAGCGCGGTGGCGTCGTGGGTCCAGGTGGTTCCCCCGACGCTGCCGGTGAGGAGGAATCCGCTGTCCTCAGCGGTGGCGACCACGGATCCCGAATAGGCGCCGGTGTCGAGGGCGATGAGGTCGGTGGGCTCGACGTCGTAGGTGGCGAACACGGACGCCAGGGTGGCCTTGGGAGACTTCGGGGAGAGGCCGTCGTTGGCGTCGGACCCCGCGGCGGCGGTGTAGTAGCCGTCGGTGGTGGTGGCGTCGTTGACGTAGAGGACGCGGGTGGCAGAACCGGGGCCTGGGGCGACGGACAGCGTGTAATCGCTGGACACCACGGAGCCGCGCATCTGGATCCAGTAGCGACCGGGCGCAAGGACGCCCAGTTGGGCGACATCGCCTTCAAAGCCACTGGTTCGGACGTTCTGGCTGCGCGCCACGAGACGGCCACGCTCGTCCGTGGCCGTGATGTTCAGGTCGCCACGGACCCGCTTGAACTCGGCCCGCACCTCGACGTTCTCCGGCCGGACAATTTCGAAGACGTAAAAGTCGACGTCGTCGGGCCGGCCGATGGCGACGCCACTGATCCACGGACCGGGCCCGACGCCGATGGGGGTGGCGGTGTCGCGGGTTCCATTCCGATCGACGGAGAAGGTTTCGAAGCGGTCGGGGAAAAGGTCCTTGTAGCAATCCTCCTCCGAGGTGGAGAGATCGAACACGACGGTATCGGCGCGGAAATCGGCGCCGATGCAGGCGGGGCAGGCGCCGAGTTCGGCATAGGCTCGGAAGTAGGCTCTCACGTTGCCTCCCGCGTTGAAGGTGCAGATGAACTTCCGACCGAGGTCGTTGCCGGCGGAGAGGTTCTCGATGAACTCGTCGGTGTGGACGCGTCCGTCGTTGTCGGGATCGCGGAGGTCAAGGAACCCGAAGCCCTGGAGGCCGCCCTCGGCGCCGAAGCGACCGGCGCCGGCTTCGACCTTCACGCCGATGCGGAGGTTGGAATTGAGGGTGAATTCGTTGCGCTCAATGCCCTGGGCGTCGCGGTCCTGCATGAACAGTCCGTTGATGAGGTCGAGGGCGTTGCGGCTCTCGATGAACTGGCGGATGCCGCGGGTGTCGTAGCCGAACGACAGGCGGGCCTGGATCTTGAAGTTCCCGGACACGTAGGCGACGACGGGGCCGATAAGGGGGATGGCCTTTTCGAACTGACGTTCGAAGATCAGGGGGGCCATGTGGTATTCGACGAGGCTGATGTCCTTCCCGAGGAGAAGTTGGAAGGCGATCTTCGGATCATCGAGAATGGGGAACACCAGGCCGGACCCTGTCCCTGCGAGGTCGGCCATCTCCTCGATCAGTTTGCCGATCCGGATGTTCAAGCCGGGGAGCCGTTCGCGAAGGGACTGGAGGACCCCGGTTTGTTCGAGGTGTTCGGCGAGGTCCTGGACGCTGCGAATGTCGGTCTGGCCGAAGCCGAAACTGCCGATCGGTATCCAGAGGTCGCCGGGGTCGCTGAAGTTTCGGATCTGATTCAGGACATCCGAGATCTTGAGGAACTGGGTCACGAAGACGCGGATGCCGTCGGTTTCCCCGCCGATGACGCCGTCGAAGAGGAGGTCGACGACCTTGTAATCGCGGCCGAGCAGTTCGGAGACACCGGGGAGCGGGGTGTTGAGAAAATTGATGACGGGCCGGAGGGGTTCGATGAATTCCTGGATCTTGCCGAGGAGGCCGCTGGAGAAGCGGGCGATGAACTCGCCCATGTTGATGCGAACATTGTTGAAGGCCACGGACGGCGCCTTCAGACGGAAGTCGTCGGCCGAGGTGAAGGACCAGTTCAGGGAAAAGTCCGCGCCGAGCGAGGGGAAGTTGGCATTGCCGCCGAAGCTGGTGACGAGGGCGAGGTTGACGTTGGCGGCTCCGGCGAATTCGGCGTGCAACACCTGGCCGAAGTCGGCGCGGACAAGGTCCTGGAATGTCAGGCGGTTCTTTTCGGCGTCGGTGTTTCCCGGGAACGGGTCGCGCACGTCGACGTTGAACGTGACCTGGAGCTGCGACGGGTTGGCGGTGGAATCGGCGACGTCGAGCTGGAGGAAGCCGAGCCGGCCCTGGGCGCGAAGGCCGGGCATTGCGGCGGTGAAGCGGACCTTAAGTTCGTTGGCGACGGAGGTATCGAGATAAAAGCCGTGCTGGCGGTCGACGCCGAATCGAAGGGCCAGTTCGAAGTCGAGCCCGAGGTCGACGTTGCCGTCGATTTCGAGGCCGAGGGCGGGAACACCGCTGTCGAAGCGAACGGCGCCGCGGAAGATTTCGATGGGCTTCTTCAGGACCAGATTGAACTGCACCTGATTGACGAGGCCGCCCGACGTGGTGGTGATCGCCTCGATGTCGAGCAGGGTCACGGAACCGTCGGCGTTCGTGTCCGCTAGGATGTTGAGGCCGGCGGGGCCGACGGCGGCAAAGAGCGCCTGGCGCACCAGGTCGACGCCACGGGTGACGGCGTTGGCGAAGGTCTGGCGCAGCTCGGTCAGGATGCGGGTTCGGAGGAAATCAATGAAGCGAACTCCCTCGCGGCTGGCGGTGGCCAAGCCATCGCCGATCACCGGGAGCGTGACATTGAAGACGTCGCTCTCGAGGCCGTTTTGGATTTGGGCGAGCAGGTAGTCGACGCCGTCGATGATGAGTTCGAGGTTGTCGGCGAAATCGAAGTTCTCGGCCTTGCCGCGGAGGTCGGGTGTGGTAAGGACGATGGAGTTCGGCCGGCCGGCGATGAAGTTGGCGAGGCTGTCGATTCGGAAGGCCAGGTTGCCGAGGGACTCGCGGGTGTTGAGCACCTGGATGAACACGGGAAGGGTGGCGGAAACGCCGGCGGTGAGGCGGATCTCGACGTGCTCGAGTCCCAGGCCGGCGGCGAAGTAGTAGCGGCCGTCGGTCGGGTCACGGCGCAGGCCCAGGGCAAATTCGGCGGGGGCGGTGTCCGCGGGGTCCTGACTTCGGCCGATCTTCGCGGTGCCGTTGGCGATTTCGAGGGAGATCGGGCCGGCGGCGGCGCGGAGGTTGAGGTTGTTGATGGCGGCCCCGGCGGTAAGGGTCAGTTGGGTGGTGTCGAAAAGGAACGGCCGGACGGTGGGGGTGCCGGAAGGTCCGTTGGGGGAGAATTCGATTCCGAGGTCGAGATTGAAGAGGACGCCGGCCTGGAGGACGACCTGGCCGGAGCCGCTGGCCTGGAGGATGCGGGTGATCTCGCTGAGCAAGGCGCGGGCGGGGTCATTGGCGGGCAGTTGTTGGACGAGGGTGGCCACGTCGAGGTCGAAGGGGAGCGTCAGGAGAACGCCACGTTCGAGGCGGAGGTTCACCTTTAACGTTTGGGCCCCGACGAGGGACAGGGTCACGGCGCTGTCGGGCAGGCCGAAGGCGGCCTCGAGTTTGCGCTCGAGGAATTGGAGGGTGCTTTCGGGGCGGTTGCGGAACTCGTCGACCTTGGCGGCGATGTCTTCGACGAAGCCAAGGAGGTCGAGCACGCTGCGGTTGATGAGGGGCAGGGGGGTGTTGAGGGCGGTCGATTCGAGGGATTCGAGGAAGCGCAGGACTTCCTGGAGACCGGTGAGGATCCAGCGGTCGCCCGTGGCGGCGAGCCCGGCGATGAGGTCGATGTTTTCGGACCGGAACCGGAGGGTCTCGGGCCGAGAGATGTCCGTCCATTCGGCAACAAGGGCGGCCTGGCCGGTGCCGGGTGCGTTGAGGATCGGCGGGTTCATGACCAGCGGCAGGCGCAAGTTGGCGGCGCCGGTGATCGTGATGCGGACTGCAGAACCGAGGTCGGCGAGGCTGCCGGCGAGTTCGGACAAAGTGAGTCGTCCGTCCGGAGTGGCGCCGGGATCGACCAGGGCGATCGCGAGGGCGGCGTTGATGGTTCCGTTGCCGTTCTGGATCGCGACTTCGACGGTGCGTCCGAAGACCGCGCTCAGGTTCAGATTCTGGACCGTGAACGCGATGGAACCGGCCAGGGCGGCATCGTCGAGGACGAAGAACCGGCTGCTGGCGGGCTGGTAGCCTTCCTGGCCCGTGCGGAACCCGAGTTCATCCAATGCCGAGCCGACGGTCTCGACCTTGAGATAGGCGTTGAGGCCGGCGCCGCGGGTGAAAAGTTCAATCCGATCGGCGCTTCGTCGGGCGGCGACGAAGGCCTCGAGGCCGGCTTCGGCGAGGGCGCCGTTCAGGTCGGCGATGAGGTCCTCGAGATTGCGGTTGGCGGGTGTGCCGTTGGCGCCATTGGTGGCGGTGGCGCGGAGCGTGATCAGTCGGGCGTCGGCTGAACCGACCCGCAGATCGAACCGGGCATCCCTGCTGAGCACGCCTGAGGTTGGAGGGCGTTGGAGTCCTTGAAGAACGGCCACGGTCGGACGGAGGTCGAGTCCGAGTCCGAGGTTCAAGTTCACGGAACCGGACGCCTGAATGGATTGGGCGCTGCCCTCGAAACGGGCGAGGTCGCCGAGGCTGGCGGTCTGGTCGAACTCGGCCGTTGCGGTAAAGACGCGGCGGATATCGAGGCGGTAGACGAGGGTGCGCGCGTTGGGATCGTAAACGGGTTGGAGGCTGTTCTCCGGGAGGCCGAGGGCGACGGCGAGACGCCTGGAGAGCTGTTGGAGGTTCTCGAAGGTCGGCTTTCCATCGGTGCCGCGAAGGGCCTCGGCGAGTTCGAGGAAGGGCTGCTTGATGTCGAGGGCGGTGGCGATCGTGAGGCCGTTTACAAAGGGGACGCGGAGGGAGAGGAGTTCGGAGTCGCGCAGGGAGGCGAGCCAGTCGCAGAACAGGTCGATCATTCCAATGACATCGCCAGCGTTGAGGGAGGTGAAATCGAACAGGCGTTGAAAATCGCTGTTCAGGGTCGCGCGGGGCGGGGTACCGCCGAAAAGTGACTGGGTGACGAGGCTGACCGTCGGGGTGCCGGGCACGACGAAGTCGCCGAGGCGTGCGCGGAGCGGGAGGGTGGCGAGGAAGGAGCCGCTGGGGGTGAAGGTCAGGAAGTTGTTCTGCTGGTATTCGTTCAGTTCGAGGAGGCTGATGTTCCTTCGGGCATCGCCGTCGGGGTTGAGGAGGTTCCCGGTGAGGCGGGCGGCGAGCTGGACGGTGCCGTTGACCACCTCGGCGCCGAGGATTCCGACATTGAGTTCGGCATTGAGGTTTTCGGCGCGCACGGACGCAGTGGCCTGGAAATTGCCGATCCGAACGAAGAATCGGCGGTTGGCGGCCACGCCGGAGCCGAGGTCGAATCCGAAGGTCAGGTCGACTTTGACCTCGGCGGAGACGTTCACCTGCAGGCCCAGGCCGGCGGTGATGCCGTAGGCGGCGGCATCGGCTCCGAGGTCGATGGGCAGCCGCTCGACCCGCCGGGCGTGCAAGGGGAGTTGGAGGAGGACTTCGGCATAGGCGGGATTGGTCTGGGCGGTTGGGAGGCCGAGGGCCTTGGCGAGGTCGGGATCGGACAGGGAGATGACGCCGCCGACGATGCGGTGAGCTTCGGTCAGGAATTGAACGACCGCACCGTTCTGGTGCTCGGTGATGAAGTCCCGGACTTTCTGGACCCAATCGGAGAGTCTGGCGACGGCTGGATTGGCCAGGGCGTCGATCAGGGGTTGGGTGATGGCCTCAACGAGGCCGCCGAAGTTGAGAAGGGAGCCCAGGGAACGGCCGAGGGCGGGGATCGGTGTCGCCATGGAACCGGCGTTATCGAGCTTCTCAGCCCAGAGCTTTGTGGTGTCGAGCCCCACCTTGAGGCCATCGCGTACGAGGGCGTCGAGCGCCGCGTCCTTGACCAGTTCGTCGGGACGCAGGACGCCGAGCGAGAGGACGCGGACGATCGATTCGATATCTCCCGCCGCGCTGTAGCGGGAGATGTTTTGTTCGGTGAAGGTGATGCCCAGTTCGCGGAGGACGATCCGTTGCGAGGCGGCATTCCAGACAATGCCAAGATGGTCGAGGGCTTCCCTGTCATCCTTCTCGGTGAGGCTGACTTTTTTGATCTTGGGATTCGTGTCCCTCCCGAACTGGCCCAGGCTGGAGACGAGCGGGACGGTTCCGTCACCGGCGGCGTCCTCGGGCAGGGGTTCCCACCAAGTTTCGCCCGCGATGGGGAGCCGGCCGTAGAAATTGGTGAAGGTGAGGATCTCGTCGCCCAGGGCGGAGGCGCCAACTCGTTTGAGGGTGTGGGTCGGGGTGGTCTGGCCCGCGCTGTACATCACGACGGCGTCGCCGGTGAGGCGGTCGACGAAGGCGTTCGGATCCCGCTTTCGGCCGTCGACGGTGACGGTGTGGTCGGTCGATGCGTTGAGTTGGTCGAGGGTGAAGAAGAGGTCGAGGCCGTCGTTCAGGTCGAGCAGGACGGAGTTCCGATCGGCGGGGGTTTGGTTGACGTTTTCGTAGATGGGACGGCCTTGGGCGTCTTTCCGTCCCAAATCGAGGAAGTCGTAGGTGGCGAGCAACCCGCGCATGGTGGGTACGTAGCGCGTGGCGAAGGCGACCTTGGGGTTGGGGGCCGCGTTGATCTCATCACGGGTGATGTTCCCGTCGGGACCGGTGATCACTTCGCCGAGCTGAAGCCGGTCCCAGGCGCGGGCGAGGATTTTGGACAGGACAACCCGGAAAACGACCTCCACGTCCCAATCGTCGTT
>JBBQIU010000013.1:0-12646 GCA_038325245.1 Verrucomicrobiota bacterium | reverse complement strand
GTGCGACGACGTCGAGAGGCGGTTGGACCAGGAAGGGATTGAGGACGTGGTGCTCGCGGGGAATTCCCTGGGGGGACACATTGCCGTCCTGACGGCGGCGCGCATGCCGGGTCGGGTGGCGGGGCTGATTCTGACCGGCAGTTCCGGACTGCATGAGCGCGGATTCGAGCGGGGAGTCCCGCGGCGACCAAATCGGCAATGGCTGCGTCAGAAGATCGAGGAGGTTTTTTACGATCCTGTCCACGTCACAGAGGAACTTCTGGACGCGGTGAGCGAGACGATCGGGGACACGCGGACGTTGCTGAACGCGGTGCGTTTGGCGCGTTCGGTGAAGCGGAGCAATTTGCGCGAGGTGCTTCCGACGATCCGGTGTCCGGTGACGCTGATCTGGGGAGCGGAGGATCAAATCACGCCACCGGCGGTGGCGCACGAGTTCGCCCGTTACCTGCCTTCGGCGGACCTGCATTTCATCGAACGATGCGGGCACACGCCGCAGATGGAGCGACCGGCCGAATTCTACCGGATTTTCCGGGCATCCCTGGAGCGACTGGTTGCCTGAGCAGCGTCCAGAGGTTTTGACGCCGAAGGACGGTGGAGGCCTTGGATGTCCCCTGGTGCAGGTGCGCGGGGTGACACGGCTGTTCGACGAGGGGCGGGTGGAAGCGCTGCGGGGGGTGGATCTCGACATCGCAGAAGGGGAGACACTCGCGGTGATCGGGCCGAGTGGGTGTGGGAAGTCGACCCTGTTGCAGATGCTGGGGGCACTCGACCAACCCACGGCAGGGGAGGTTCGCTTCGCGGGGCGGTCCTTGTCGGGCATGCGGGATCTCGCCGGGTTCCGGGCGCGGGAGATCGGCTTCATTTTCCAGTCGTTTCATTTGATTCCGACGCTGACGGCTTTGGAGAACGTGCAGGTGCCGATGTTGGAGTGTGGGGGGACGCGGGCGTCGCGCCGTAAACGAGGCGAAGAACTGCTGGCGTCGGTGGGATTGACGGAGCGGCTGAACCATCTGCCGTCGAAGTTGTCCGGGGGTGAGAGGCAGCGGGTGGCGGTGGCGCGGAGTCTGGCGAACCGGCCGAGGCTTCTCTTGGCGGACGAGCCGACGGGGAATCTGGACACCACGAATGCGACACGGATCATCGATCTGTTGCTCGAAGTGCACCGTGAGTTTGGGACGGCGCTGGTGGTGGTGACGCATGATCCGGGAGTCGCGGTGCGGGTGGGACGGGCCGTTCGGATGAAGGACGGGCGGGTGATCTTGGAGTTGGAGACGGCGCCAGGGGAGGGCGGGCGATGACGTTTCTGACGGTGGCCTGGAAGAACCTGATGCGTCGCCCAACGCGGACGATCCTGACGTTGGGCGGAATCGGCGTGGGGATCGCAGCAGTGGTGGCTTTGACGAGCCTGGCCCGGGGATTCGAACAGGTCTGGCGCAATGCCTACGAGGCCCGCGGGACGGATCTCGTGATCACCAAGACGACCAGCCGCAGTCCGTTGCCGTCGCCGTTCGATGCGGGTCTGGGGGTGGAGTTCGCAGCGATTCCTGAAGTCGAGGCCGTGGCGGGGTTGATGAGTGATCTGATGGGCATCGAGGAGTCCCCGACGATGCTGGTCTTCGGATGGGACTACCCGGGATTCTTGTGGGATCATCTCAAGCTGAGACAGGGCGCGTGGCCTCGAGCGGGGGTTTCGAACCAGCTCGTGCTGGGATCCCTGGCTGCGGAGACGCTGGGGAAGAAGGTCGGGGACGTCGTTCAGATCGAATTTGACGAGTTTCAGGTGGCGGGGATTTTTGACAGCCCGGCCTTGGTGGAGAACGGAGCGGTCATCATGCCATTGCCGGACATGCAACGGGTGACGGATCGGGCGGGAAAGGTGAATTTCCTAAATCTCCGAATGCACGCGAACCAACGGGAGGCGGGCATAGCGGCGGTGCGGGCGAGATTGCAGGAACGGCACCGGGGCTACAGCGCATTGGAGGCGGGCGAGGTGGCAGGGCGCAATACAGGGGTGGAAGTGGCGCGGGGGATGAGTTGGGCGACGTCCTGGATTGCGCTGGTGGTGGGGGCTTTTGGTGTGGCGAACACGGTGTTGATGAGCGTGTTCGAACGGACCCGTGAGATCGGGATCCTGCTGGCGATCGGTTGGAAGCGACGGCGTGTGATGGCGATGATTCTGATCGAGTCGGTCGCTTTGTCGTTGCTCGGCGGCGTTTGCGGAATTGTCGGGGGGTTGGTGACGGTGAAGATCCTGGAGCAGACGGCCATGCTTCATGGCAAGCTGGAGGCGGATCTCGGCCCCGGCCTCTTCGGCATGGCGCTGATGGTGGCACTGGGTTTGGGCGTGGCCGGGGGTCTGTATCCGGCCTGGCGCGCGTCGCGCCTTCAGCCTGGAGAAGCATTGAGGGCCGAGTAGCACGGGAAAGGAGATCCATGCGGAACATTTGGAAGATGGGTGGAGGAAGGGCGCACACCGGATGGGTGCGCCTTCCTGCATGGGCGTGGATTGCGGTGGCCTGCATGGGATGGGCAGGTGTCGCCATGGCCGCGGACGCCAAACCGGAGGTGGGAGCGTTGGTCTCGGCCGTGGTCGAGAATCAGCGCACCACGGGTTCGCGGACCCGGGCGAGGGTGTCGATCGAGCCCGCGAAGGGGCCGGAGCGATCCATGCAGGTGTTGATCAAGAGCCGGCGTGACGGCGCAACCAACGAGACCCTCGTGATGGTCATGTGGCCCCGCGTTGAGAAAGGGCGCGCGTGGATGATCCGCAGGACCGGGTCCGGGGAGATCAGCGGGTTCCGGCTCATCCCGCCCGACAGTGTGTTTCCAGTGGCGGCGGCGGACTTGGACGAGCCGTTGTTCGGCTCAGACCTGAGTGTCGACGACTTTGCGGAGTCTTTCTGGGATTGGCCGGATCAACGCCTGGCGGGCGAGGAAAAAGTTGGCAACACGGACTGTTGGATCGTGGACTCGCACATCGGTCAGCCCGGGGCGCGGCATCCCCGGATCCGCAGTTGGCTCGCGAAGGAGAAGCCGGTTGCCCTGCGTGTTGAGAAGTTTGGCGCGGACGGCGTCCTGGGGAAGCGATTGACCGCGGGCCGCGTGGTTCGACAGGACGAGGGCGGATGGGCCGTCGCCGAATGGACGGTGGAAACGATCGGGACTGGCAGCCGCACGAAGGTGAGCGGAAGTCGGAGCGAGCGGGACCTCGCGCTTCCGGCTTCCGAATTCACGCCCGACGGTGTCCAGCAATTGATCGAGAGGTAGAAGGGGCTATCGGAGCGATCAAGGGGCCGCGCGCGAAGGCGCGAAGGACGCGGAGGGATTCGGGGCGACTTTCGAATCGGCGTCTGGAGACAGGTCTCAACGTTCAGTGACTTTTCCCAGACAACTCGAAATCCCCGATTGCTGCAAACAAGCAGCCCAAGAGGGCTGCCCGGTTCTTCGCGCACGTCATTTCATCATGCCCGGGCTTCGACGTTCATTCGATCGTCCAAAGGGTCAGGTTTTCCTGGTCCTTCATAGGAGGAAGGCGGTGTTTTGTAGGTAGGAAGAGACTCACTGGAAGAGGGCGGAGCCCCGGGGTGGGTTACAAATTTAATGAATCGGGTCAGCGGAACGATTTGGTCCTGGCGCGCGCGATACGCGTAGAAAGCGAAGGCGAATCTGGGATCTCGCGATGCGTGAAACCAGGCACCGATCCCAGTTCGAGAGTTCCCCCGGAATCTCTTCGCGCTCCTCGCGGCTTTGCGCGGGGAAGGGAGCGGGTAGCGCGCGAAGGCGCGAAGCTCGCGAAGGGGAGAAAGAAGAGAGGGGAAGTTGCGGGGTTTATAACAAGCCTTTTCTTCAGCCGACTATTGGCCTTGCCATCTTCACGGCGCACTCAGACAGGCTCCTAGCGCAGTTTGAGCAGGCGGGGGATGTCGATGGGGAACCAATACTTGGATTGGGAGTTGCCTTCGCGGCCGCGATTGCCCTGGGACGCGGCCAGGGAGAAGCGATCGGAATAGATTCGCCCCTCGAACTCGATGCGGATTTCGCCGTCGGCGCCTCCCGGAGCGTCGCCTTCGTAATGGTTGATCGCGGCATCGACCCGGTTGACGTCGACGGGTTCCAGGAACTCGATGAACTCATATTCGCGATCCGGCGACGAACGGTGGTCCTTGAAATAGTAACCTTCGGCGATTCTGGGATTTTCGAAGTAGAGACGCCCAGCCTCCGGGGCGGTGCGCGCGTAAAGGTCGAGGTCCAGATCGCCCTTCCAGCGGATGCCGATCTTCATCGGGCCTGCCGTGCTGGACGGTGGGCCCTGGGCGGGGCGGCTCAGTTCGTCCCGGGAGATCCAGTCCATCGCGCCGACATCCCGGGTGATGCGGAGCATTTCCACCTTCGAGTCGGCCGGGTCAATGGCAGAGGCGGTGGCGGTGGATTCGGAGGGGGGCGGTGGTTCGCGAAGCGCGGCAAACGCCGTGGGGAGGTCGCCGGTGAAGGTGCCCATGCGTCCGCCCTGGCGTTGGACGTAGAGGGTCCAGAAGCGCGACACTTTCTCGTGGTGCAATTCGCTGGCCCAGGGGTCGCCAAAGTACGCCCATTGAACGACGACGCCGTCGAGGGTGTGTTCGCGGCCCTGAAGGCCGAACACGGACTTTTCCCGTGTCGCGACGAGATGTCCGTCCGATGGAAAATAACCATGAGCCATGGCGAATCCGGGTTCCTTTGGGTCGAGGTGGAGTGGGCTGCCGATGACGGTGACAATGACGGTGGAATCGGGACCGGAAAGGTTCCGGCCCACGAAGTCGAGGAACTGCGGGAGCCGGACGGCGCCGGTGAAATCCAGGCCGCGGGATTCGGGCCGGGGCGGATCCGATGCCAGGAATTGTTTCAGATCGAGGATGGGTTGGCGGAACTGATTGGCCCGCGTCTTGCCGCTTTCGAAGGCCTTGAGGCGCGGGATCTCGAGGCGCGTGACGGTGCGGTTTTGAAAGGCGTCGAAAACGGCGATGGAGGACCCGAGGGGTGCCTCCTCGAGCAGGAACTGGACGATGCTTCGGAAGGCCTGCTCCTTCGATTCGACGGCGAGGAATGGGGAAAGCCCGAAGGCGAAGCGGGGCTTGGCGAGGGGGGCGGAGGTGGCAGGCGGAACGTCTTCGGTGGCGCCGGCTTGAACGGGGTTGAAGGCGAGCGCGGCGCCGAACAACAGGGCGAGCCCAAGGCGTAACGAGTCCGTCATGACGCACGCGAAGACGTGAAGGATAGGAGAGGTCATCGGACACCTCCGTGAGAGGCGGTCATAGAGGCGGCCGGGGAGCCGTTGCCGTTGCTGGTGCTGGCGCCATTGCCGTCGCCACTTCCATTGCCATTGCCAGAGGACGCGGAGGGATCGGAGAGGCGATCGATGGCCTCGAGGCGGCTGCGGAGTTGCCCGGCCATCTCCTCGATGAGCAGGCGTTTCTGGTGGGTCTGGTCCTTGCGGGCGACCGTTTCGCGCTGGTAGAGGGAGCGCGCGTAGGAGACGAAGACGGCGAGCTGATGTTCGAGACGGCCTTCGTCGCCCCTGGCATTGGCGAGTTGGGTGCGTTCGCGGGCCACCTCCTGTTCGAGAAGGATGCGGTCCTGATCGAAGTGGCTGAAGGTGGGGTTGGTGGCGAGGCGGACCGGACGGTGCCGGGAATAGACCAGGGTCATGTACATGCCGAGGGCGGCGGAAAGGCAGATCTCGGCGATGGCCTGGGCGGCAACGAGGATTATATCGATGTGCTTGACGCCCCCGGCGGTGGTTCCTCCCAAGGATTCGGCGCCGGGATCGGGGCCGGAGAAGACACTGAGCGAGGCGATCTGTTCGGCGGTGGTTCGCGAGAGCGTGGGGTAGATGGTGGCATACGCGGCGACCCATACAAAGACGGCCAGAACGCCGGTCGCGAGGCAGAGCCAGAGGTAGAGCGTTCGGAGGCGTCGCGAACGGAGGAAATCCCAGCCGACCTTGACCGCAAGGGCGCCGACGGGGAGGAGCGCAGCCCAAAAATAGGCGCGGACCGGGTTGTCGGTGAAGGTGACGATGCCGGATTCGAGGAGATTGAAGGAGACGTTGAGAACGCCGAAGAGGAGGAGGCAAAGGATGGCGATGCCGGCGAGGGTGAACATTGCGATGTCCCAGAGGTTCCACGGGGCATTGGGCCGGTCATCGGGCACACCGTCCTCCATTACGGGAAGGAACTTTTCCTGATCGGCGAGCCGCTGGCAGGTGCGTTGGAGCCGGGCCTCGAGGGTGGCGAGGCGTTCCTCGCTGGACTGGCGGTCGAGTCGGAAACGTTCGAGGTCCTTGCCGTGCTGGTTGAGGAAGAGTGAGCGGTGGAAGGCCTCGACATTTCCGGCGCCGTTTTCCTCCCCAGAGTCGATGACGCTGCGGATGAACTCGAGATGGATGGCGGAGGAGATCGGGGACGAAGAAGGGAGGGAAGGAAGGTCGTTCATGGGGGCGGAAGGGCGTGGAAGTCCGGACGCCGGCCGGGCGGATCGCGCCCGGCGGCGTTTTTCGGTTTGGGATGGTACGGAGTCTTCAGTTCGTCTTGATGTCCGGAGCCGGAGGCGCGTCGGGGGCGGGCGGGGCGGCGGACTCCTTCATCTTCGGGCGGGGTTCGCGGGATCTATCGATCTGTTCGCGCGCCTTTTCGATGTGCTGGATGTGGCGTTCGACCTCCTGTTCGAGGCTGGAGGCTTCTCCGAAAAGGTCTTCCGTCTCCTCGAACCGATCCTCCAGGCGGTCCAATTCGCTTTCGAGACCTTCGAGCTGTCGTTCCATCTGCGCGATCTGGCGGCGCAGATTCGCGCGATGCTGTTGGAGCGAGGCGTCGCGCGGTTTTCGCTCCTTGGTCGTGGGCGCAACCGAGGCGTGGGCCTCTTCCCACATCTTGTCGGTCGACTTGTGGGCTTCCCGAATCGCTCGCTCGGCCTCACGTGTGGCGCGTTCGACCTCCTTGTTGATTTCCTTGGCGAGGTCCTTGGTGACTCCCTGGATGTTCCAGTTCAGGGAATGCTCGAACGACTTGTGAACGGGGTTCTCAGGGACCTTGACTCCTTCCCGACGTGCGAGCGCTTCCACCATTTGCTCGAGTCGGCGCATGCGATCCTCAAGGGAGCGGTTGTCGGCGGATGACCCGTCGGAAACATAGGCCCGAGCCTTGGGGTTGCCCGGCGCGATGTTCGCAACCGGCACCCGGGCCGGCATGGGGCCTGGGGCGGGCAGGGCATGCGGAGCCGGCAAGGGATAGGGGGCCGTGTCCAGCGACCCGGTCCAAGACCGGGGGGCTCCCACGGGCGGGGCGGGAGGGGCGGGGGCCGCAATTTGTTCTGGCCCGTTTTGACGCCCGAAAAGATTTCCTCCCACGGGCGGGGCGGGAGGGGCGGGGGCCGCAATCCATGCTCCGGTGGAGCGTGGGGGCTTCGGTTTCGACGGTGTCCCTTCCTCAAAGGTGAAGGGGTCCACGCGGTCATCCGCGATCACGAGGGTGTTCACTTCGACATCCCCGTTCACATCCACCGTGGTGTCGACGTTCACCGTCACACTCCCCTCCACGGTGGCGTCGACGGCCGCATCCGAGGTGTCGGCGGATGGGGCCGCCGGATCGAGGGCGAGCCGGGGTGCGGCGTAGAGGCCGGTGGCGGCGATGAACAGCGCGGTGAGGGTGAGAATCCCTACCCGTGTCGGCGCGATACGGGGAGAGGCGTTTCGTTTTGAGTCGAGTATCATCTGAATCCTTTCTCTGAGTTGACTTGGGTTGCTCCACGCCGCCGGTGCTGCCGCCCATTGGCGGCCCCGCGTCCGGCTGGCGAAATCGGTGAGGAAGAGGGCGTAGGCGCGTGGTTGGCGCGTGTTCGCGAGGACGTGATCGTCGCAGGCGATCTCACGGTCGACGGTCAACCGTTGGGACAGAAGGATCACGGCCGGGTGCAGGAAGAGGAGCGCCTTGATTCCCTGTTGAATGAGGTTGGTCCAGTCATCGTGGCGCTGTACGTGCGCGAGTTCGTGGCGGATCAGGGAGTTCAGTTCAGCCGGGGACGAATGCGCGAGGGAGTCCGGTACGAGAATGGCGGGTCGGAGAAAACCGATGGCGATGGGGGAACGGAGGCCGGATCCGAGGCCGATCCGGACCTCCCGCCGGATGTTCAATTGGCGGTGCAGGGCTTCAAATTGGCCCTGGAGGGCCGCGTGGGCGGGTTGGCGGCACGCCTTCAGCCGATGCAGTTCGGCGCACTGGCGGACGAGGATCCCGAGGCGTATCAGCGCGATGAGCATCCAGACACCGAGGGCGCCGAGCGCGACGGCGGGCGGAACTTCCACGCGGACGGAATGGCGGAACCAGGCCTGAAGCGCGGAGAGGCGCTCGCGCCAAGTCGGGACAATGACGATGCCGGTGGAGTCGGCGTGTTCGAGGAATTCAGGCGACGCATGGGACGGATCGGAAGGATGGGTTTCGCCCGGTTCGAGGCCTGGGTTGGAATCGAAGGCGAAGGGAGTGGCCTCGCGGGGGTTGAGATCGAAGCTTGGCGCCGGGAAGCCTGGGCTTGGGACGCTGGGAGATTTGTAGGACCTGGCGAGGCGGAGCGGGCGTGGAATGACCGAAGGGGTGGAGGCGTCGGGGAACCCGGTCGTGGGGATTGCCGATGGCACGTGGGCGACCGCGACGGAAGAGGGGATCGTGGGCCAGGTGGGTTCCGCCGCATGGGCGGGGGCGTCGAGGTGGAAGTGGGCGACGGGCAGGAGGGCCACGGTCACGAGGGTGACGAATTCGACGGCGTAGCGGGTCGCTGCGCTGGCCCGCCGGAACAGGCGCAGCGCGATGAGAACGCACGCTGTGAGGAGGAGGCCCTGATAGATTCCATTGCCGAGGGCGCTGATGATCCGCAGGCCCAGGGTGTCCAGTTCGGGGATCATGACTGGGTGTCGGGTTGGTCGGGGTTGGGGTTCTCCTCGAGGATGCGGCGCTTCAGTTCATCGAGTTCCTCGGGCCGGAGGTCCTCCTCGCGGAGGAAGCTGAGGACGAGTTCGCCCGGGGAACCCGCGAAGAATTTCTGAAGGAGCTGTCGGACGGCCTTTCGGGCGGCGGTATCGCGCTGGACCCTGGGGGTGTAGACATGGGCGCGACCATCCTTGCGGCAGGCGAGGTAGCCCTTCGTGTGCATGATGCGGAGCATCGTGAGCACGGTTGTGTAGGCGGAACCGTCCTTACCTTCGAGAGCCTCGGCGACCTCGGCCACGGTGGCGGAGCCCTTTTCCCAGAGGACCTCCATGATACGAAGTTCGCCGTCGGTGAGGGTGCTGGATTTTTTGCGGGCCATGATGGGTCGGGCGATGCGGCAGGATCTATTAATGAATTAGTTTCGGAGAAGAAACCCGGTTCGCCGGGTCGCGTCAACTAAAAGATTAGTAATTGGACGGGGAGGGTGGACGGGGAAGAGGGTTGTCGAATCGCGACGGGTCCGGTACGAGAGCACGCGACCATGAATTCACATTCCCCGACCTCCGGCCGGTTCCCTCCATTGTCATCGCCCTGGAGGATAGGGCGGAATCGTTGGACGGCGGGTATGATGATGGCGGGATGGGCGGGACTGACGGCAACGCCGGGGGTGTGGGCGAACGGGGTGGAACGGAACGGGCATGGCGCGCGGGCGATGGCCCTGGGGGGCGCCAGCGTGGCGGCGCCAGCGGGACCGCTGGAAGCCGTGGCCGTGAATCCGGCGGGTTTCCGGGGCGGGGAGGTTCAGTTGGGGGTCTGGGGCGCGACCGTGGACGGCCGGTTTTCGAATGCGGCGAATGCCGGCGGGGATCTGGGCGGGACACTGGGGGTGGCTCCAGAACTGGCGGTTTCCCTGCCGTTTGCAACGTCGCCTGTGACCCTCGGGCTTGGAATCGTCCCCGTGGCGGCGGCGGGATTGGACTGGCAGTTGGCCGATGCGCCGGGCGGTTTGGATGGAGGCACGAGCTATGGGATGCGCCGGCATCGGGCGGAGTTCGTGGCGGTCCGGACGGTGTTGGGCGGGAGCGTGGCCCTGGGTGAATCCGTATCGGTGGGTGCCTCGTTGGGGGCGACGTACAATCGGAACACGCTGGAGGCGCCCTATGTATTCCAGAGCCATCCGGTGCTGCGGGGTTTCAAGACCCTGCTGGATCTCGAAACGGAGGGATGGGGGCTCAACGGTGCGTTTGGGGTGGTTTACCGCCCTTGTTCGGGCGTCAGTCTGGGACTCAGCTATCAGGCCCCCACGTCCTTTGAGACGGAAGGGGATGCGGAGGGCGATGCCGGCACGCAACTGCAAAACCTTGGGGGCAATTTTGCCGGGGTCCGTCCCGATTTCCACTACGACGCCCGCGTGAGCACGAGTCTGCCGCAGTCGGTTTCGGCGGGGATTTCATGGCAGGCGTTGGATTGGCTTCGCCTGGTGGCGCAGATGGATTGGATGGACTGGAGCGATGCCTTCGAACGACTGGACGTCACTCTGACGGGCGGGAACAACGCCGACCTGAACGCGTTTCTGGGATCGGACCGGATCGACGACACGGTGCCGCTGGAGTGGGACGACCGCGTGGTGTACCGGTTCGGCGCGGAGTTCGTGGTGTTGGAGGGACTGCAATTGCGGGTGGGATACGCCTATGGCGAGTCACCGGTTCCGGATGGGACGTTGACGCCGATGAGTGCGGCGATCCTCGAGCACACACTGACGGCCGGCGCCGAATGGCGCCGGGGGCGATGGGGGATCGGCATGGCGTACCAGTATGATTTTGGGTCGGACCGGACGGTGGGCGGGAGCGCGCTTCTTTCCGGGGAATTTTCGGGCAGCACGACCGACTTGGAGTCGCACGTCTTCGGCCTCACGACGACATTCCGATTTTAAGCAGCCTTGCCGACGCCGCCGAGGACGCGGATACGTTCGATGACCCTGGGGATGTAGCGCTGACTGACGAAGGATTGGACGCCGTTGTCCATGGCGTGGGCCTTCCAATCCGGGTGTTCCTTTTCGAGTTGGGCGGCGTGGGAAGTGTAAAATTCCTGGGCGGCCCGGGAGCGGATCAGGATCGATTCGCTGGACCAATTGACCTTGGTGACCCCGGCGTCGACGGCCGCCCGGAGGCTGTCTTCGGGCAGGCCCGAGGAACCGTGGAGGGCGATGCCGATCGGGCGTCCGGTCAGGGAGGAGGCCAGCGCCTGGTGTTTCCTTACGGCGTCGGCGGAGAAGGCCGTCTGTTCCCCGAGGCCGTGGCGGGTTCCCACGCCCGGGGCCCAGAGGGTGATGTGACCGGGCATGCGGGATTCGACGCCGCAAAGCAGGCGTTCGGCCACTTCGGGGGGGGTGACGCCGTCATCGACGCCGGCCTCCATTTCCAGGGTGACGGGACGTCGGGCCTGGGCGGCCTCTTCGCAGAGTTCGAGCAGGGCTGCGATGTTCTGGCCTTCGTCGAGCGTGGAGGAATCGAGGGAGAGGGTGGAGGGACTGATCGTCTGTTCGCCGAGGCCGGTGGGCAGGCCGCGGAGGGCGGCCTTGAGAAGAGGCAGGGTGATGGGTCCCTTGATGTGGTCGGTGTGGAAGAGGACTGGGATGTCGCGATAGCGATCGGACCGGGCGAGGGCGGCGATCTGGACGAGGTAACGGGTCATGCCGAGGAAGGCGTCGCCGGCGCCGAAGCTGTGGCCGGTGAGTTGCCACAGACTCGTTTCGATGATGATGGGTGACTGGCATTGCCGTGCGGCTTCGAGGACATCGGTGATGGCGGCGGGGGAGTCTGCGTTGACGGCGAGGATGGCGAAGCGTTGCCGAAGGGCCCGGGTGAGGAGGTCCCGTGCCTGAAGGGGATCGAGGAGCATGTGGCGTAAGAGGGAGAAGAGGGCGCGGAAGGGTTGCGTCAGCAGAGGGCGATCTTGACGTGCTTCGGTTTGAGATACTCGTAGACCGCGCGCCGGCTGAGTTCGAGGCCATAGCCGCTTTCCTTCCAGCCGGCATAGGGCCCGTAAGCGGTGTTCACGGCGCCGTGATTGACGCAGACGGTGCCGGCATCGAGCGCTTCGCTGACCCGGAGGGTCGTTCCGAGATCACGGGTGAAGAGGTAGGCGACGAGTCCGTACGCGGTGTCGTTGGCGCGAAGGATCGCCTCGTCGACGGTGTCAAACGCAGCGAGTCCGATCACGGGCCCGAACGTTTCCTCGCGCATCACGCGGGCGTGATCCGGGCAACCGGTGAGGAGGGTGGGAAGGTAGTAGTGTCCTTTTGCGAAGTCGGCGTCGGCGGGGCGGTGGCCCCCGGTGACGACCCGGGCTCCGAGTTTCACGGCATCGTCCACATGGGCCTGGGCGGTTTGAGGGCCCTCCGCGGTGGCCATGGGTCCTAGATCGACATGGGGGTTTGTGATGCCGTCGCCGAGGGTCATTCGGGTGGCGATCCCGGCGAGGCGGGCAACGAGGGCGTCGTGGATGTCGGCGTGGGCGTAGACGCGGTTGACGGAGCTGCACGACTGGCCGTCGTTGCGCCAGCCCTTGTAGGCGATGGTCTTGGCGGCGAGTTCGAGGTCGGCGTCGGCGCAGACGATGGCGGGGCATTGGCCGCCGAGTTCGAGGGAGATTTTTTTCAGGAATGGCGCCGCAAGTTCCAGGATCCG
>JBBQIU010000012.1:0-12691 GCA_038325245.1 Verrucomicrobiota bacterium | reverse complement strand
AGCGGCGACTCCCGCATCCATGCCGGGTTGGCTCTCCAGTGGTTCGGAGGCCCCGGTCCCGATCTCATGGTCGATCGCCACCTCCGGGGCCCCGCGCCACTCTCGTCCCAGGGCCGGCTCCTCGTTCCCGGCGAAAACCTGCTCGTCGCCGTCGACGCCTATAACGGCACCCATTTATGGCAGCGCGAACTTCCCGGCTCCCAGCGTTACACCATGCCCTACGACGCCGGGTACCTCTCCCTCTCCAGCAACACCCTCGCCGTCGCCGTCCGAGACGCATGCTGGCTGATCGACGTCGCCGACGGACGCATTGCCAGCCGATGGCCGGCGCCGCAACCGTCAGGCATCGCCTCCAACCGGCATTGGGGTTACACCGTCCTGGTCGGCGACCGGCTCTTCGGAACCACCCAACTGGCCACGGCCTCCCGCACACAGCCGAGCTACGAACAGATCGACGTCGACTACAATAATGACCAACCGCTCGTCACCGGACTTTCCGTCTTCCAACTGGACGCCACTACCGGACGCACTCTTTGGCACCGCGAGCGCGGGGTGCTCCTGAACACCTCCCTCACCCTGTCCGGGAACCGCCTCTTCCTCGTCGAATCGAGGAACCCCGAACTCCTCCGTCACCCCACCGGCCGGATCCCTCTGACCCGATTCCTCGAACGTGAGCCCTGGCTGGTCGCCCTGGACGCGCGAACGGGTGAATTAGTTTGGGAGAAGCCAATTCAAGGCGCCCTCGCCCGCTCCCGCAACGTCCTCTACCTCGCCTCCAGCTCCGACAAACTGGTCGTCCTCGGCTCACACCTCGACCCCGCCAACGACACCCGATACTCGGTCGAGACCCTCAGCACCGCTGACGGCAGCCTCCTCTGGACCGCAGACCACCTGGCCCGTGTTCCGGGCGAATTCACCCACGGCGAACAGGTCCATCACCCAGTGATTCTCGCCGACTACCTTGTTGCGGAACCCGCCGTCTACGAACTGGGCACGGGCAAACGCCTGACCGACTCCGGGGGCGTCGAACCCTGGAACCTCATCCGCCCGGGGCACAGTTGCGGCACGCTGAGCGCCGCCGGCGATTGCCTCTTCTTCCGCGCCGGCAACCCCACCGTCATGGATCTGCGCGCCAACCTTCGCTCCGGCCAGATGCCCGCCAAGCTCTCGCCCTCCCGGACCGGTTGCTGGATCAACATGATCCCGGCCGGCGGTCTCCTCCTGATTCCTGAGGCGAGCGCCGGGTGCGTCTGTCAATTCTCGCTCCAAACCTCCATGGCCTTCCTCCCCAGGTCTCCTTAGAGGCAAGTCACGACTCGGCATCGACGCTGCCCCCTGCTATCCGTCCATCCACCACCCAATCCGACCCCATCATGAGCATTACCCATGAACAGAAGCCGCCCTGGAGGGTTCCGCTCCGTCGGAACCTGTTAAACTCTAGCCCCAACCCAATCCTCGGCGCCGACGGAGCGGCGCCCTCCATCGTGCGGTTCATGGCCGCAATGCGGGTCCACTCCTTGGAAATCGTTCCTAACCACGAACCGACCATTCCCAGCTCCCTCTCATGCCGCAGCGAAGCGCAGGTGGCAGAGGGTGGTCCCGCGCACGCAGAACCGGGTGAGGGCTCTCCCCCCGGTTCATGAGCCACGCTCATGGCGCTTTCGCCATGGCAGTCGCCGCATAAAACGCCTCGTCCTGAGATCCGCCCTTGGATAGACCATCGCCATGCGCATGAAAGGGCACGTCCCGATCTTTCTCCTTGGCTTCACCCTCCTCGCCGGCGTGTCAAATGGCGCCCAGTCGGACGGGCTGCCCACTTATCTGAAACCACCCGCCGCACCCGCCGTTTCCGCCCCGGTGGCGTTACCCATCCAGCCGGCGCCGGGCGAGTCCGTGGCCATGGTCGGCAACTCGCTGGGCGAACGGATGCTCTACTTCGGCCACGTCGAGACCGCGCTTCATCTGCGCTTCCCGCAGTCGCGACTCACGGTCCGTAATCTCTGCAACCCGGCGGACACTCCCGGATTCCGCCCCCACCCGGCTCGGAAAACTCAATGGGCCTTCCCGGGCGCCGAGAAGTTCCATCCCGGCCTGACCGCCCATTTTGGCATCGGCCACTATCCCAGCCCGGATGAATGGCTCTTTGAGGTCAAAGCCGATACCGTCCTCGCCTTCTTTGGCTTCAACGAGTCCTTCGACGGCTTGGCGCGCGTGGACAATTTCAAGGCCGAGTTGGCGGCGTTCGTGGACCACACGTTGTCGCTGGCCTACAACGGCCGGACAGCCCCGAGACTGATCCTCATCACGCCGATCGCCTTCGAAGACCGGACCGATGCCTACGATCTGCCCAGGGGTGTGGAAGAGAACCGCCGGCTTGAGGCCTACGCCCGCGCCGTTCTCGAGGTCGCCCGGGAGAAACGTGTCGGCGCCGTCGATCTCTTCACGCCCACACGCGAATGGTTCTCCAGACCCGGCCCGAAGCTCACGATCAATGGCTGCCATCTCAGCGACGCCGGTTACGCGAAGCTGGCGCCGCTGTTGATGGAGAAAATCTACGGACCCGGCGCGACCGCCTCAATGGCGGAGCCCCGCACGCTGCGGGCCGCCGTCGAGGACAAGGATTGGTTCTGGTTCAACGATTACCGGATGCTCAACGGCGTCCACGTCTACGGTCAGCGTTACAAGCCCTTCGGCAACGTGAACTATCCGGAAGAGATAGAGAAGATGCGCCAGATGACCCGCCTCCGGGACAACCGCATCTGGGACATGGCGTCCGGGAAGGTCACCGCCAGCGCCACCCTGCCACCCGTGCCCGACGGCCAGACCCGGCCCCTGACCCCGGTCGCCTCCAACTTCAACCGGCCCATCGAGTACCTCGGACGGGAAAAGGCCCTCGAAAAGTTCACCCTCCGCGAAGGCTACAAGATCGAGTTGTTCGCCTCCGAGACGGAGTTCCCTGACCTGAAGAGCCCCGTGCAGATGTCTTTCGATAACCGCGGTCGCCTATGGGTCTCCGTCATTCCTAGCTACCCCCACTACAAGCCGGGCGACGAACGGCCCAATGACAAGATCCTCATCTTCGAGGACACCGATGGCGACGGGCGCGCGGACAAGCAGTCCGTCTTCGCCGACGGCCTCAATCTCCCGATCGGGTTCGAACTCGCCCCCGAAGGCGTCTACGTCTCCCAGGAACCGCACCTGTGCCTCTTGATCGACGACGACAAGGACGACCGCGCGGACCGCCTGGAGATCCTGCTGAGCGGGTTCGATACCCACGACACCCACCACGCCATCTCCGCCTACGCGGCCGATGCGTCGGGCGCGTTCTACCTCTCGGAGGGGCGCTTCCTTCATTCCCAGGTCGAGACGCCTTACGGCCCCGAACGTATGACCGACGGCGGCGTCTGGCGCTTCGACCCCAAACGCTACCGGCTCGAGCGCTTCAGCCAGGCCGACTACAAC
The DNA here is from genome assembly GCA_038325245.1 of Verrucomicrobiota bacterium. GTDB lineage: Bacteria > Verrucomicrobiota > Verrucomicrobiia > Limisphaerales > CAIMTB01 > CAIMTB01. Next base: position 9,229 of record JBBQIU010000012.1, on the reverse strand, counting down.
AACCCCTGGGCCATGGCCTTCGACGAATGGGACCAGGGCTATATCTCCGACGCTTCGTCCGGAGACAACTTTTGGGCCCTTCCTGTTTCGGCCAGAATCCCGCACGGCCTGGAGATTCCCAAGGTGGGCCAGTTCGCCCCCCGTCGATCGCGCCCGACGTCCGGCTCCGAATTCGTTTCCTCACGCCACTTTCCGGACGACGTGCAGGGGCACTTCATGATCTGCAACAGCATCGGGTTCCTCGGCACCAGCCTCCACGATGTCTGGGAAGACGGCTCCGGCTTCGACGGAATACATATCGGCGACCTCCTCTCCTCCACCGATCCGAACTTCCGCCCGGTCGATATCGAGACGGCCCCGGACGGTTCCCTGTACATCGTCGACTGGCACAACGCGCTGATCGGCCACATGCAGCACAGCGCCCGCGATCCGAACCGCGACCAGGACCACGGCCGCATCTATCGCATTACCTACCCCTCCCTCCCCCTGGTGAAGCCCGCCCGGATCGCAGGCGCCGACCTTACCACCCTGTTCGAAAATCTGAAGCTCTCTGAGTACCGGTCCCGTTACCGCACCCGCCGCGAACTGCGCGGCCGGCCGGCGGCGGACGTGATCGCCGCCGTGAAGCGTTGGGCCGCCTCGCTCGATCGTCAGGACCCCGCCTACGAACATCACCTCTGCGAAGCCCTTTGGGTCACCTGGTCGCATAACGCCGTCGACCGCGCCCTGCTCGAACAGTGCCTCCATGCCCGTGCCCACCAGGCCCGGGCCGCCGCCGTCCACGTCCTGCGATACGCCCACCGCCAGATCCCGGACAGCACCTCGATGTTCCTTCGTGCGGCGAACGATCCCCATGGCCGCGTGCGCCTCGAGGCCATCGTCGCCGCCTCGTGGCTCGACAACCCGGTAGGCGCCCGGATCGTGCTGGAGGCCCTCAAGCATCCCTTCGACCGCTGGATGGGGCCGGTCACCGCCCAGATCCTCGAAACCACCCTCGCCGACGACCTGAAGGCCCTGCAGTCCGATTCGCGATTCTCGCTCTCGGACAATCCCAACGCCCAGGCGTATCTGGCCGGCTCATTCAAGTTCGAACCCGCCCCCAAGGCGGACGCCGACAAGAGTTACGGGCCGACGCGCGCGCTCAACGATGCCGAGCAGAAGGTCTATGCCCTCGGCAAGGCGATCTACAACCGCGACGCGTACTGCATCACGTGTCACCAGCCCAACGGGCTGGGCATGACCAACATCTATCCCCCGCTCACCGGGACGGACAACCCGTGGGTTTCGGGCGACGACGAGCGCCTGATCAAGGTCGTCCTCAAGGGGCTCTGGGGCCCTCTGCCGCTCGCAGGACAGATGTTCGATCCCAGCAAGGGCGTTCCCCCGATGACCGGATTCGGCGGCCTGTTGAACGACGACGAGATCGCCGCCGTGCTCAGCTACGTACGCCAGTCCTTCGGCAACAACCTGCCCCTCATCGATCCGGCGACCGTGGGCCGGGTGCGGGCGAGCGCGGCGGACCGGCAGGACTTCTATCTGGTCGAGGACCTGATGTCCGAACATCCGATCCCCGGCTGGGAGAACTGGCCCAAGGCCTCAATGAAAACCAACCCATTTGAGTAAATGCCTTGATACCCACGCCCTCCTGACTGAAGGACTATTCCAACGAAGAATCCGTTTGTAACCTGGGCCATGGCCATGGCCGTCGATGCTGCGGTCGAGCCTGCCTTCTCGAATTCATGCAGGATTGCCACCGTCACTTCGGTGATGGCGCTATGGTAGAGGCGCACATCGTCGATCCAGCCCTTCCACCCGTACTCCGGTCCCTTGCCGAGTTACCCGGTCAGATTTCCTCGAAACGGAAATGTCGTCCCCTGCGCGTTGCGCCGGCCGTCGACGTAACCTGCCAAGGATGTGCTTGACAGAGCGCACATCGGGCTGCCGAATGACGCGTCAAAGCACTATTCTGTTCTAACTAGGACGTGCGCATATCCGGATGAAATCTAATTTATCTATCTGTTTGGTTCTTGGGGTGCTGTTTGGGGGTTTTGTACCCCCGCAGACGAATGCTGCCGTCATTCTTTACGACTCTGCGAGTCAGCCTGCGTATGCCGATGGCTGGCAGGCTGGCGATAACGGAGGCTCGGGTCTCGGTCCCTGGCAGGATCCGCTTAGTATCGGAGGGATGTTTATCGGGTCCGCCGTGGGCAACGGATCTACCCAGCCTCAAACGATCGACACGGCAGGAGTCTCATGGGAACTCTTGCCCGGTTCTTTCGTTCAACGCTCCATCCTCGCTCCCGTCGGGGTAGGCAGTACGCTCAGCATCTCCTATGACTCTGGTATTCGCGCGGAATCCTTTACCTCTGTTAGCGTCTTTAGCGATTTCACTTCCGCCACGGTGAATGCTGGAATTGATGGCGGCCAATACACCCTCCAAACACTCGACGGCCGCTTTGGCACGGGAGTCCTTGCGAATGAGAATGGGGTCATCCTGAAGTTTACGATTCTGGAGGCGTCGGACGATTTCTCTACTGAAGGACGGATCCGAATGAGTGTAACGCCCTCGGGCGGATCCGAGATCGCAATTGAGCAGCGGTTCTACGGAAACGCGCTGACGCGGATTCGATTTCAGGGAGGTTCCGGCTCCGACCCCGCCGTTTACATTAACGAGATCACGGCCGTTACGGCTGTACCCGAGCCGGGCCACATCTCAGTGGCTATTGCCTTGGGACTTGCCGTTTTCGGCGTGGTTCGGTGGCGAAAATAACTCTGTAGTCCGTCTTCTTGTTTAACCCCACCAGGGACTCGGACTCGATGCCGGCGTTAATGATGACGAGGCAAAATCAGAGACGTGACCCCGTCCGCCATTCAGCGACGACGGAGTCCACTTCATGATCCGGGACGACGACGGGGCTCGGCAGAGTGTACTCGGCGGCCACGTCATCCGGCTGTCCGAAGACTTCACAGCAAGCAGCCGGAAGATCCTTACGCCCGAACGTCTTGGACAAGTACTTCTCGATGAACACCCGTTCCTCGGCCACCAGGCACTGTTTGGCGTGTGTTTGAAGGAACGGATACTTCAGGGCCCTGTCCACGATGACCTTCAGTGGCTCCTCATGCAGGTTTCCGAAGCTGACGTGTATGAACGGGCAACACAGCACGTCCCCGTAAGGGGTGATGTAGATCGCCTCCTTCATCGCCGGGCAGCCCCGCCCCAGGACGATGGAATCCATGTCCTGACGAACGTAGGGGGATGATTGGATGATCGCCCGTACGACGCGCATGTCGTCCGGGCCCAGCATTGCGTCCAAATTGGCGTCCCAATTCCCGGACGGCGCCGCCAGGACGATGTTCAGGAGAATGCGGTTGGCGATGCAGTAGTCGACCAGCTTTCGGAACCCAGCCGTGTAAAGGCTCCACTTGGAGACCGTCGTGTTCACCTGAACATGCAGGCCGACTTGGCGTGCCGTCTGAAGGCCCTTGAATGTTCTGTCCCACGACCCGGGTACGCCCCGAAACTTGTCGTGTTCCGCGGGGATGAACGAGTCGATGCTTATGTTCAGTTGATCCACTCCGGACCTTCGCAGCCGATGCGCCAGCTCCGGGGTGATCGTGGTTCCATTGGTTGTGATGGAGAAGAGAGCCTTCTCGGGCGACATGCTGCGGATGAGTTCCTCCAAGTTCTTCAGGAGGGTGGCCTCACCGCCTTGGAGAGACAAATGGATCGCCCCCAACGCCAGGCACTCCTTGGCGATCCGCCGGTAATCCTCCACCTGCAGCCGGGGACGTTGGCTCTTCTCCAACGATGTGGCGAAGCAATGGGCGCACTTGAGGTTGCAGGCGTAGTCCACTGCAAAATCGACGTATCGCAACGGCTGACGCTCGCGCACCACAAAGCTTCGAAGGTAGAAGCCAGCCGTTCGCGCGAGAAACCTCGGCTTGCGCCAGACCAACCCGTATTGGATGGCGGCCCATTGGCGATGGAGGTTCAGGTTCATGGTTTCAATGGAGCATCCAGCCTGCACTCCAGGGCCGACAGGGATTTGTGGCGGCTGGAATGCTTTTCGCGGACCCCGGCAGCTCTCCAGTCTCCAGGACAAAACCCGTTGCGGACTCCGTCCACGAGATGGCGGGACCCGTCGCGGGCTCGCTTGCTCATCCGGCACCCTCATGGTTCGCTCCCCACCCCATGCGCGTCCCGAACCCACGTGCCACCTGCCAACGGTGCCGCCGACCCACCAGCGCCTGCTGGTGCGCGGACCTGCGGCCGGTCGATACGGTGACGCGCATCGTCTTTCTCCAACACCCGCGCGAGGCAAGGGTCGCCATCGGGACCGCACGCATCGCCCACCTCGGACTCTCCCGCAGCGAACTGCACCAGGGGATCGACTTCACCCAGCATACCCGCGTCTCAGAGATCGTGTCTCACCACGGCACCGCGCTGCTCTTCCCCGGCGAGGGCGCGGTCGCTCCGGACACCCTGGAACATCCACCAGAAACCCTGCTGGTCATCGACGGCACCTGGCCGCAGGCGCGACGAATGATGGCCTTGAATCCAGCCCTCCGCGCATTGCCCCGGATCGGATTCGTCCCCCGTCAGCCCGGCAACTACCGCATCCGCCGGGAGCCCGCCGCCCACTGCGTCGCCACGGTTGAAGCCGTCGTCGAGGTCCTGGCAGCCTTCGATCATGACGCCTTCCGCTTCGCGCACCTGCTGCGGGCGTTCGACCGGATGGTGGACCGGCAGCTCGCCGGGCTCGCCGCCCGCACCGAACCGCCGCGTCGCCGCCACAAGCCCGGCGACCCATGGTGGACCGTGCGGAGCATGCCGGATCTGGAGGCGTTGTGGCCGCATCTCGTCGCCATTGCCGGCGAGGCGAACGCGCATCGTCGGGACAGCGGCGTGCCAGGCGAACCGGAGATCATTCAACTTGCGGCCAAACGGCTGGCCACCGGCGAAATCTTCCACGCATTCATCGCTCCGCGCCGACCACTGGCTCCCAATGCGGCACAACACCTCGAAGTCCCCATAGCGTCGCTGCTGGGCGGGGGAAGCCTCGGTGGCGTGCTCGACAACTGGGGCCAATTCCTGCGCCCGGGAGATCGCATCGTCGGTTGGGGACCCTACGCTTGGGACTTGTTGAAACGGGAGGGATGGCGGCCGGAAACCAAACCGATCGACCTCCGTCTCGTGGCGGCCCAGCGCCTGCAGCGACGGCCGGGCCGACTGGACGCCGCGACCCGCGCGATTGGGGGAACCCTCGGAAGTGAGCCGGCCGCAGCCGGCCGTGCCGGTCGTACCGTTCAAGGCATCTCTGCCTTCGTCGAAACGCTGCTCGAAGAGAAACGCGCGGTGCTGGCTCCCAGGGCTTTCTGCGGCTTTCCGTGAAGAATGCCCGCGCATCGTCAACTTGTGGACGGCCCATTCGGGGGGATCAGGCTCGCCGAGTGGATGCGGGATCGCTACCTTTGGCAGCGGTATGAAGGACCATCGGCTCATCGACGAGCGAAGCCTTGCGTTTGGTCAGGCGATCGCGGTTCGGCTCGAGAAGAATCCGTGGCTGATCACACGAGCGCGGGAGACCATCGAGCGTTGGCTCGCCAGCGCGGATCCAAGGGTTCTCCCGGCCCTGGTCGAGTGGCAGACCCAATTGTCCGGGCCGATGGATGGAGTCATCGGACTGCTGACGGGCCGCGACGAACGCGCCACCCGGCTTCGGCAATCCAACCCCTTTGCTGGAGTGCTCCAGGCTCACGAACGAAACGAGATCCTCCGCCGGTTCGCGCGCCATGAATCGGCATCAGCTTGAGCACGTCATCCGCGCCGCTGCGGGGAACGCCGATGTTCGGGACATCGTGATTATCGGCAGTCAGGCGGTCCTGGGAACCCATCCCGATGCGCCCAGCGAATTGGTCCAGTCGATGGAAGCCGACGTGTTTCCCCGGGACCAGCCGGAACGTTCGTTCGTGATCGATGGAGCGATGGGGGAACTGTCGCTGTTCCACGAGACGTTTGGGTATTACGCCCACGGCGTGGATGAGGCGACCGCGGTGCTCCCCACAGGTTGGAAAGACCGGTTGGTCAGAATCGAGAATGAGAACACGATGGGCGCGCGTGGATGGTGCCTCGAAGTTCACGACCTGGCGGTGAGCAAACTGCTCGCGGGTCGCGAAAAAGATCTGGTTTATGTGCAGGCACTCGTCCGGGCGGGCTACGCGAACCCGGCAACACTTCGGCGGCGACTTGCCGAGACCTTTGCCACTTCGACTACGGCGCGGGACCTTGCCGACTCGAGACTCAGCTCGTGGTTTTCCCTGCCTGAAGTCCCGAGCCCGGGGTGAACCCGAAAACGGTGCGTGGCGCAGCCACCGAGGGAGAGCGTGCGGCCGGTCCGCGGCGTCGTCCCTGTCGGTCGGAGGCGCCTATTTCCAGAGCTCATTCAGCAACCGAACCGTTTCCTCGACCAGCACGCGGCCTCCTTCCGGACCTACCACGCCATCGTCGATCCGCGCACTGTAGCCTCCGCCGGTGACGGCTCGTTCGGTGGGAAGATAGGCCGGGCTGTCGCCGGTCAATTGCACGACAACTGTCTGCGTCGCCGGGCTGCGTGCCCTGATGCGCAGACCGTAATCGGTGAATAGCTCGAACGGATTTGTTGCCAGGGCGAGATCCTCCAACCGCAGCGTGTGGATCTCGCACGGATAAAACGGGCCGCTCTTTTGCCGTTCGTAGCGGGCCGCCATGGTGCGCTGAACCCGCCATTGGATGTAGTCGGGGCTCACCCCGAGAAGTCTTCGGCACCCCGCCAGCTGCGAGACCACGGCGGAGCGGGCAAGCCACCTGTTCGAAGTAGGCCCAGATGATTCGTGAAGCGAAGATCCGAACCGTGTATTCAAGGCCCATGCGTCATTATCCGAGCCGGTCCTCCAGACTCCACCGATGGGCCCTTCGCCTTTGGCTCGCCCTCGGATTCGTTGCCATGGGGTGGACCTCGTCCCTGGCGACGGAAGGAAGCCAGGTGGCATCCAACAATCCGCCCGCCGTGGTCGACTCCAGCCGCCAAAAAGCGTGGTACGCCATGTCGACCGAACGTTTCGGAACGTTGCCTGAAGCAGGGAAACCGATCGAATTTGCCACCCTCGATCGAGAGCTGCTGGCTGCAGCGATCTTTCATGCGACGAACCTTCAGAGAGTGAAAAGCCGGCTCGCACCCCTTGCACACGACCCGGCCGCATCCGAGGCAGCTCGACTCCAGGCCACCGTGATGGCGGCAGAGAAGTTTCTGGGGCACGAGAATGACTTCGACGCGGCGCTCAAGACTCCCTTGGACCGCATTCGCAAAGTGGGCCTGCGACCCGGTCATATCGCCGAGAACGTCGCGTTGGAGTTCGGGCGGAAGTACCGCTCTGGTGAGCCGTTCTACACCCGCGAGGAGAACGGGAAGACCGTCTTCTCCGCTTCCCCCGACGGGCCTCCCATTCCCATGCACAGCTACGTCAGCTTCGCGGCGGCGCTCCTCGAAGGATGGATGGATTCGCCGGGCCATCGGGCAAATATCCTGAGTGACAGACCCCGGCGGTTGGGATGCGCCGCAGCCCCTGCCCAGGACCCGACGGGATTGGAAGTCTTCTACTGCGCGCAGGTCTTCTTCACCCCCATCCAATAAGTCCCGAACCCAATCCTACCAAGCGTTCCGAGAGGAATGGTTTCCAGGAAGAGAGCCTCGTCGCAGGCCCCCCTCCAGTTTTCACACAGCCTCTACTCCACTTTCGCCATCAGCCCTATTGCCGCGGCCAATCCCTGCTGGTAGGCCTCAATCAGCACGTCCCACTTTTGGTTGAACGCGGCGTCCACCTGCTGGCGAGAGGAATCCTCCTCAAACCACGCAATCGACCGGGCCACTCCGTCCCGAAAACGCGTCGTCGCGACGTAGTCCGGCACGAACCGCTTGATCTTCGTATTGTCGAACACCACCGAAGTCGTCTTGTCCCCCAACAAGCTGCCGACGTGTTCCGGCAGGCACGCCCCGATGAAGTCGCTCGCGATGTGCACAAAATTGGGAGCCGCTACGCCGGCCGCCTCTGCCACGGCTTCAAAGCACTGGTTCCACGTCAGCACCTCGTCCGACGTGATGTGAAAGGCATGACCGATCGCCTGCCGATGCCCCAGCAATCCCAGAAGTCCTCTCGCAAAATCCGTGCTGTGCGTGATCGTCCAAAGCGACGATCCGTCGCCTGGAATCGCCACCGGCACGCCTCGTCGCAGTCGATCCACAACCGTCCAGGGGAATTGCCAACTGTTGATCGCCAGCGGAACCATCGCTTCGCCATACGTGAGCGAGGGCCGTACAATCGTCATGGGAAACCCGTCGTCCCGAAGCGCCCGTACCAATCGGTCCTCGCACGCAATCTTCTGCCTTGAGTAATCCCAGTACGGATTGGCGAGCGGCGTCGACTCTGTGACGAAGTAATGCCTCGCTGGTCGCTGATAGGCGCTCGCCGAACTGATGAATACGTACTGCGCCGTCCGGCCGCGGAAGAGCCGGAGATCCCGCTCGATGTCTCGGGGCGTGAACGCAATGAAGTTCACCACGGCGTCCCAGGTCCGATCGCCCAGCGCCGACGCCGCCGCCGCCTCGTCTTGAAGATCGACGACAAGCTGGACGGCACCCGCGATCTCCAGGGCGCGCCGCCCGCGATTCAACAGATGCAGGGCATGCCCGCGCTCCAGCGCGAGCCGCGAACAGGCCGTGGAAATGTTGCCGGTGCCACCGAGGAAGAGTATGCGCATGGATCGTGGTCCGGCCGGGATCCTACATGGACCGTGCCGGGAGTTCGACCCCTCGTTTTCCGGCGGCGTGCGTCAGGGCAGCGAACCTACCTCCCTTTCGTAGACGAGCAGGGAATAACGCAGCCGATACCTTTCTCCCTTCTTCACCAGGGTCCGTTCAACGCCCTGACCGTCGCCACCCGCGGGCCGAGGAAGAGGATTCGCCACAAGGACTCCGTAATCGCGGCTGTGACTCCAACTGGGCCTCGGGTTTCCAGTATCCGGCACGATCAGCACGCCGAGCCGGCGCCCCGCCTCCGTTCCGGAATAGTCAATCCAGCGAAACTCGTTCCCCCATGTCCCGGCCTCGTCGCGGGCATCCCGATCGTTGGTGATCGATCCGGTTCCACCTTGAACCGCCAGGGACGGAGTCATTCGAATCGCCAGGCCGCTCTC
>JBBQIU010000011.1:0-12814 GCA_038325245.1 Verrucomicrobiota bacterium | reverse complement strand
TCCGTCCCGAGGGATGGTCCGCCTTGATGGACCAATGCAAGCGGGACGCCGCCAAACCGGGCTCCCCACCCGGTGGTGCGAGCGGTTGACCCACGGAAGCCGGTTTACCCTACATCGTCACCAATCCCTACCAACTACGCTCAAGACATTGGTGCGCTTCTTCAGGAAACGCACTCCGAAGAAAAGAAGGATTGAGAGCCGCGCCCAGCGACTGGTCCGAAACCACTTGCTGGACACCATTCACCCCGTCGTCAAACCACACCCGCAGCCGCACCGCCAAAATGGGTCAGGAGTTGCGACCCGATCGGCAGAGTTATGTTCGGCACGCTCGTGTCTCCCAATACACCATCGCTCCGCGCCGTCTCACGGCTACGTTTGTGCCCGCAATCAATGCCAGCACCACGGCGGCAATCCCGGTCGACGCCTCGGGAATAGGCAAGCCGTCGGGACCTCCCGTCCACACGACAGACATGGTGTCGATCGCAAAACGGCTCGCGGAACCCCAAAACATTATGAAGACCTCGGTGACCTCGGCGTCCGGACAGCTGGCATAGAAGTATTGGTTCACCGCCATTCCAAAGAAATCCGGCCTGCAGATATCCCCTGTGCCAAAATAGCTGGCACTGCCTTGCCCATCCCCGTCGTTACTGTAGGCAACAGTAAACCCAAAGTACTTGGGAGGCTCTTCGAATTTACCAATATGAAAGAATCGAAATTCCCCACAATCCCCACATTCCCCACAAGCGCGTGCTCGATAAGGGTCGTCTCACCGCTACCCGGATAAACAGATTCCAATTCTTCGTTGAAGAAGACGTCCGGCCCCGTGAAGAAGTAAACGGGCGCCACGCTCATACCGTTCGCCGGCTGCCTTGGAAAGTCATCAAAACCGATGGTGGTATCCGGTGGCACACCATTTGCCGGAACGGATGCGACATAGATTGCCAATGGGATAAGCGCCTTGAGATTGCGGGGAGCCTTCATGAGGAGGCTCCGCGTTTATGCCTTTCGCCTCACTTACGCGAGCGTTTGCTTCAAACCGCGTTCATCCATCCAGCAGGACGCGTCCTTCAATGCGGATAACCGATTGCGGAGGAAGGGGATGATGGATTCCCTGGAGTACGCCTCGCCCGTTTTTTAGCCCTTAGGGGGATGGGCGAACCTGGGAAGCCGATCCCGTCCTTCCAAGTCTCTGCGTTCCCTGCGTTCTTTGTGGCAAATCCCTCCCCGTCCGACGCTCATGTCCGTCGCATTCACATGGGCTTGGAGGCCTGCCCGTTTGGACTTAGGCCACAGGGAACGCAGAGAGCGCAGAGAGCGCAGAGAAGGAATCGACAGAGGCTCGGTAAACACCTTCAGGTTCTGCACCTCCGATTCTCGAAGGGCACGTCCTGCAATCCGGGCGGGCGGACCAACCTGGCCATGCGTGATGCGGCTTTCAGGCGTGTGCTGCCAGAGCAAAAGGCGCGGAACCATGAAGATCCATGGAATGACTTGGATGCTCGGCCTCGTTGTCGTGAGCGGCGTCGCGCAGGCGGTGTCGCCGGTACCGGTCTCGACGAGCACGGCGACGGCTTCCGTGTCAACGCTCCACATCGTCGAGGATGGCGATCCCAAGGACCTCAATGTCTTCATCCGCGGAAACGACCACGAACGGTTGACCTATCGCTATGCCGGTCGCGACTTCCGACTGACCGACGTCCACGGCGAGGTGGTGAAGGCGATTCTCGCATAGGCGCGTAGGCGCCGTCAGGGTTTTGGTTTTGATTTAGACCGCAGGCAAGGATTAGAATTCCACGCGATGCCCCGCAAATCCACCTTCCGGCTTTGGGCCTGCCTGGCGCTCTACGCGCCCGCATGGGGATCGCCGGTTGGCGCGGCCGACATCGCCCCTTCGGCCGCTCATACCCTGGTGAGCCAGTACTGCGTCGACTGCCACGACCGTGACATGAACAAGGGGGGACTCGACCTCGACAGCATCGCTTCGGACGACGTGACACGGCATTCAGACATCTGGGAAAAAGTGATCCGGATGCTCAGGGCGCGTCAGATGCCCCCAGCCGGGAAGAAGCGACCCGACGAAACCGCCTTCGTCGCGGCCCTCTCTGAACTGGAATCGTCGTTGGACAGCGCCTGGGCGAAGCATCCAAATCCGGGCCGGACCGCGACATTTCGCCGGCTCAATCGGACGGAGTACCAGAATGCGATTCGTGATTTGTTGGCCCTGAACATCGACGCTTCGACGCTGCTGCCCAAGGACGAGGCGAGCCACGGCTTCGACAACGTGACGGTGGGTGACCTCTCACCGATGCTCCTGGACCGCTACATCACGGCCGCTCAGAAGATCAGCCGGCTGGCGATGGGAACGCCTCGGCGGGCGCCTGGTGGGGACACATTCCGGCTTCCGGCCGACCTCACCCAGGAAGAGCATGTGGAGGGGCTGCCTATCGGCACGCGGGGCGGCACGCTGATTCCCTACACGTTCCCGCGCGACGGAGAGTATGACATCGAGGTCCGGCTGACACGGGATCGCAATGAGGAGGTGGAAGGCCTGAGGGAGGAGCATGAACTGGAACTGCTGCTGGACCGTGAACGTTTGAAGGTGTTTACGGTCACCCCGCCCGTCGGACCCAACAGGGACTTTGAGAAGGTGGACGCGCACCTGAAGATTCGCGTCCCCGTCAGGGCCGGACTACGCGAACTCGGCGTGACGTTTCTCAAGCAACGTTCCTCACTGATCGAGACGAGACGCCAGCCTTACAACGCACATTTCAACCATCACCGGCATCCGCGTCTCGGGCCGGCCATCTATCAGGTCTCGATCAACGGGCCGTACGACTCGACGGGCCCGGGCCGCACCTCCAGTCGCGACCGCATCCTTGTGTGCGAACCGACGCAATCAGGGGACGAAGACGCGTGTGCCGAACGCATCCTCTCCACGCTGATGCGCCGGGCGTACCGCCGCCCGGTGACTGGCACGGACTTGCAGAAGCCACTCGCGTTCTTTCGTAAAGCACGTGCGACCGATGGCTTCGAGGCCGGGATCGAGGCCGCCCTGAGCGCCATTCTGGTGAGTCCCCAGTTTCTCTTCCGCATAGAACACGACCCCGCCGGACTGTCGCCAGGTGCTGCGTATCGCATTCGTGATCTGGACCTGGCGTCGCGTCTCTCGTTCTTTCTTTGGAGCAGCATCCCGGACGATGAACTGCTCGATGCCGCCGTTCGCGGCGATCTCCACGAGCCTGACGTCCTTGAGCATCAGGTTCGTAGAATGCTGTCGGATCCGCGTTCCCGGGCGTTGGCCACGCATTTTGCGGAGCAATGGCTGCACGTGCGCAATCTGCAATCCATCACGCCCGACCTGAGGCTCTTTCCCGACTTCGATGACAACCTGCGACAGGCTTTCCGGAGGGAAACAGCCCTCTTTTTCGAACGCGTCCTGAGCGAAGACCGCAACGTCCTTACTCTCCTAAAAGCCGACCACACCTTCCTGAACGAGCGCCTCGCCAGGCATTATGGAATCCCCCACGTGTACGGCAGCCGGTTTCGCCGCGTCTCTCTCGGTCAGGGCAGCGAGCGGGGTGGGTTGCTTCGGCAGGGAAGCATCCTGACCGTGACCTCCTACGCCACGCGAACGTCACCGGTGATTCGGGGAAAATGGATTCTCGAGAACATTCTCGGAACGCCGCCGCCGCCGCCGCTTCCCAATGTGCCTGCACTCAGGGACAACACGGTGTCGGCCAACCTCTCCGTTCGCGAGCGACTGGCCGAGCATCGGGCCAATGCCGCCTGCGCGAGCTGTCATGATGTCATGGATCCGGTCGGATTCTCACTGGAGAACTTTGACGCCGTGGGTCGGTGGCGAGGCTTTGAGGAAGGCGAGCCCGTCGACAGTTCCGGCGGTCTGCCGGACGGCAGCCGGTTCGCCGGTGTGTCCGGACTGGAGCAGGGCTTGCTGAATCGCCCGGAGGTCTTCGTGAGTACCCTGACCGAAAAGCTGCTGACGTATGCTCTGGGCCGTGGCATCGAACACTACGACGCCCCCGCAATCCGCAGCATCGCTCGTGACGCCCAGGCGAAGGGGTTTCGTTTCTCGTCAGTCATTATTGGCATTGCGAACTCGGCTCCGTTCCAAATGAGAACATCCCTATGATCATCACCAAAAAATCCCTCCCGCGCCGGACGTTCCTGAGAGGCATGGGCGCAACTCTGGCGCTGCCGTTGTTGGATGCGATGGTTCCCGCCGCAACCGCGCACGCCAGGACGGCGGCCACCCCTGTTCGCCGTCTCGGCTTCGTCTTCATGCCGATGGGCTGCGATATCACGCGGTGGACTCCTCCGGGCAACAACCTCGACACACTTTCGCCGATCCTGAGTTCCCTGGCCCCGGTCCGGGAACACGTCACGGCCATCACGAACCTGGAACTGCAAAATGCCTACCCCGGCAGCCATGCGACTTCCAACGCCGCCTTCCTGAGCGCCGCCAAGGCGAAGTTGACCGAAAGCACGGACTACTACCTGGGAACAACGGTCGATCAGATCGCCGCGAAACAGATTGGCCAGGAAACGCCGCTACCGTCGCTGGAGCTTGCCATGGATCTGCTTCAGGTGGTGGGTCAGTGCGACAACGGCTACGCCTGCGTCTATCAGAACAATCTCTCGTGGTCCTCGCCGACCACGCCGCTGCCCGCGGAGGCGCATCCGCGGATCGTTTTCGAGAGCCTGTTCGGAGAAGGCGGCAGCAGGGTGGACCGACAGGCCGCGCTGCGGAAGAAGTCCAGCCTGCTTGACTGGTTCAATGACGACCTTGCGCGCCTGAATCGCGAACTCGGCCCCGGCGACCGCGCGAAGGTCAGCCATTACCTCGAGACCGTCCGTGAAGTTGAGCGCCGCATTCAGAAGGCCGAAGCCAGCGTGGCGGATGATCGGTTGCCCGATCTGGACAGACCGGTGGGCGTGCCGGCCGCGTACGCAGATCATGCGCGATTGATGTTCGATCTGCAGGTGCTGGCGCTGCAGGGCGATGTCACAAGAGTCATCACGTTCCAGCTCGCCCGGGAAACCAGCAACCGTACCTATCCCGAAATCGGTGTTCCCGATCCCCATCATCCGCTGTCGCATCACGGCAATGACCCGGAAAAGATCGCGCGCATGGCCCGGATCAATCAGTTCCATGTGTCACTGTTTGCCGAGTTCCTGGGCAAGTTGAAGGCCACGCCGGAAGGGAACGGGACCTTGCTCGATCATTGCCTTTATCTTTACGGCAGCGGCATCGGCAACCCGAACATCCATGACCATACGAACCTGCCGATACTGGTCGCCGGTGGCGCGGGTGGTGGAATGAAGGGCGGCCGCCACATTCGTTATGACCATCCCAGGCCTCTGGCCAATCTGCACCTGACCTTGCTCGACAAGGTCGGGATTCGCCTCGACTCGTTTGCCGATAGCACGGGCCGGCTCGACGAAGTGATGAATCCGCTTCCCATCTGATCCGACCCGGGAATCCACAAGATGACTCGCGCCAGTGTCCTTCATCGATGGAGTCTGCTCGGGGCGTCCTTGGCCCTGTTGTTGTGCGCCGTCCGTCCCACCGCCGCCGCCGACTCAAGCCTTGCCGACGCGGTGGAACGGTTGGATCACGCGGGGTTTCAGACCTTGATGGGAGCGCGCGCCGACGTGAACGCGCCGCAGGTGGACGGCATGACGGCGCTGCATTGGGCTGCCTACCACGACGATCTGAAGACGGCCGGGCTTCTTGTGAAAGCAGGCGCCGATGTGAAAGCCGAGAGCCGTTACGGCGTGATGCCGCTGTCGTTGGCCTGCCAGAACGCGAACAGTTCCATGGTGGAGTTGCTGCTGACTGCCGGGGCGGACCCGAACACAACTCTTCGCGGGGGTGAGACGGCTCTCATGACCGCTGCCCGGTCGGGCAGGACCGGACCGGTGAAGGCGCTACTCGAACGCGGCGCCATGATGGACGCCAGGGAAAGGAGCGGACAGACGCCCATGATGTGGGCTGCGGCGGAAGGCCACGCCGACGTGGTTGAACTGCTGCTTCGAGCGGGGGCGGATTTCCGCACGCCCCTGGCCGACTCGGGATTCACGCCCCTGTTCTTTGCCGTGCGAGAAGGCCGGACGGAGGTTGCTCGAGTCCTGTTGGCTGCAGGAACCGACGTAAACGAACCCATGCAGCCGCGCAGAACGACCGCAAAAGGCCCGAGGAAGAGAACCTGTGCACTCGTTCTCGCGGTCGAGAACGGACACTTCGATCTGGCGCTGGCGCTGCTTGAGGCGGGCGCGGATCCGAACGACCAGGGATCGGGCTTCACCGCGCTTCACGCGATGACTTGGGTGCGCAAGCCGAATCGTGGCGAGGACGACGGAGATCCGTCTCCCATTGGATTTGGAAGACTCGGCAGTCTCCCATTCATCAGGAAGCTGGTGGAGCACGGCGCGGACGTGAATGCGCGGTTGAAGAATGGCCGGTCGGGGCCCGGTCAATACAGCAAGGCCGGCGCGACCCCGTTCCTGATGGCCTCTGCAACCGCGGACGCCGCGTTCATGCGGCTGCTGGTCGAGTTGGGCGCCGATCCGCTGGTCGGGAACGTTGAGAATTGCACACCGCTGATGACCGCGTGCGGCATTGGTGTCGGGGGAGCCGCCGCGAACGAGACCGCAGGAACAGAACCCGAGGTGCTCGAAGCCGCGCAACTGGCCCTGGATCTTGGCGTGGATGTGAATGCGGTGGATGCCAACGGTGAGACCGCCATGCACGGCGCTGCCTACAAGAATCTTCCGATCGTCGTGCAGTTCCTCGCCGACAAAGGCGCCAGAATCGAAGTCTGGCATCGGAAGAACAAATACGGATGGACACCGCTCATGATCGCGGAGGGTCACCGTCCGGGGAACTTCAAGCCTTCCGTGGAAACGGTCGCTGCGCTTCGCCGCGTGATGCTCGCCGCGGGTGTTACCTCCGGGCTGGAGAATGGAGATTAACCATTTTTCCGGTCTGGAGTCCCAACGGGATTCCGTCCCGAAGCCCAGGGTTGGACCGCGAAGCGGGCCTACCCTGGGTCAATGGGCATTGCGTTCGGCAACCCCAACGGGGTTGTGCCACCTGGACGCAACCCCGTCGGGGTTGTGGATGATTCGGCGATCCCACCCAGGGTAGCTCGTTCCTCGCAACCCTGGGCTTTGGGACGCAATCCCTTCGGGATTGGGAAATGCCCGCCGCGCACGTTGTGTCGAACGATCAGGGCGAAGCCCTGGGTTCCGGGGCAAGAAGGGCTTTGAGCCCTGTAAGGGCGACACCGCTCCACAATGGCGCCAATGTAGGCGTGGGGTTCGTCCCGAATCCCGTCAGCCAACACCACCTCCTCACGCCTTCGCGCCAGGCCTTCATCCCAGACATGCTCTCAGACCCCCTCAAGGCCGCGCCACCGCGTAGTGGTAGAAGTAGAATTCGATGTCATCCAACTCGTCGATGCTGAGGAGCGTCTGGCCCAGGTCGCTCGTGGGGAGAATGAGTCGCCAATTGCTGGCGGCCACACTGCGTTCCTTAAAGGCATCGATCTGCTGGACGGACGGCAGCACGTCGACCTGGTTCAGAGATCCTTCCAACCTCGGATCCCCCGTAAGCCACATCTGGACGCCCGGCGCGCTGAGCGCCTCGCGAAACTGCCACGCCGCGGGTCGCCCGCCTGGCCGCGCCGTGCTGAAGTACCAGTAACGCGTGCTGTAGGGTGTCCTTTCGTCCACCAGCCGGTCCGGGCGTGTGAGTGAACGCTGCCCTGGGGCCTCGTTTCGAAGATAGCTCGTGCCTGCATAGGTCAGTGAGCCGGTGATGAATGTGCGGTTGCGGTTGGGATTGTGAGTGCCTGGCAGGCGGATCTTCATCCAGCGGATCTTGTCGAGATACAAACCCCGCTGGGCCGGATCAACCTGGCCGTTGGCCAGATGGCGTGGGCCCCGGAAGAAGGTGCCGCCTGGAATCTCGCGCACGGTGCTGAAGTCGAGTCGAATCTGCCCAAAACTGTCCCGCAACCGCTTGAGCTGTCGGCGGAACGCCTCGATGGCGCCCACCTGCTGGCCCGTT
Source organism: Verrucomicrobiota bacterium (assembly GCA_038325245.1). Taxonomy (GTDB): domain Bacteria; phylum Verrucomicrobiota; class Verrucomicrobiia; order Limisphaerales; family CAIMTB01; genus CAIMTB01. Next base: position 4,722 of record JBBQIU010000011.1, on the reverse strand, counting down.
TCCAGCGGCGTACAACAACGGCTGGCCCTGGTCGTCCACGCGGCGAAAACCCAGAAAATCCTCGCGCACCGAAAACCAATCGAAGTAGTCGTCTTTAACGATCAGGAAGGGAATCGCCGAATTGCCGGAGAGGAAGGTTCCCTCCCAGTCTGCGTCGTTCTCCTCGATCGTGAGGGTCGTCTGCCTGTTGCCCGCGAGCTGGTAGCCAGATCCGGCCTCCAACCGCAGCGTGAGATTCTTTAACCGGCCCATGTCGCCGTTGTCCTTCAGGACCACCGGGATCGTGGCCGTCGTCCCGTTCACCGTCACCTGACCGCTCAACGTCTGGAAATCCCCCGATGTCGCGGTTCCGCTGATCGTGTAAAACACGATTCCGTTGAAGGGCTGATTCAGCACCAGCTTGGGAAGGGCGGTATCCCCTTCGACGACCTGAAAGGCGACCGTGCTGAACTCAATGACGATCGGGCCGCCCGATGCTCCCAATCACACAACCCTGTAAAACCCTGTTGGCGCCTGTGAACTGGGGATATCCACCCGATAACTGCCGCCTCCCAAGGCCGTGAGAACTGCGTTGCTGCTCATCTGCCAGTTGGCGTCGACCCCGACGGTCGCTGAGAACTGGGCCAGATAACCGGTGGCCGCCGTGCCCTGATCTACAAAGGTGAACTGCACAGGCCCCCCGGTCGTGACCTGGATGGTCTGCAGCGACAGGAGCGGCGACGTCTGTGCAATGGCCGCAGGAGCCACGGCAAGCATGGCCAACGCCACCAGCGGAGCCACACGGGTTTTCAATCGGGCGGGATTTATTGACGGGATCGGATCGGGTTGTGGAACATCTCGACGTCGGACCGGCAGCCGGGGCGCAAGATGAATTTAGGTTGGCAGCAACAGGCCATGTTTACGCCGCGATCCTTTTGAACGGCTCGCCTTCGTTGAGCGTGGGGCGTTCGGGACGGCCCTTGTAGTTGTAGACGAGCCCCATGTTGTCGAGGCCGAGCAGCCAGAGAATGGTCGCGTGCAGATCGTGAACGTGCAGCCGATCCTCAACGGCGCGCAGTCCCAGTTCGTCGGTGCTGCCAATGGTCTGACCACCACGGACGCCGCCGCCGGCGAACCACATCGTGAAGCCGGTCGGATTGTGATCGCGACCGTCGCCCTTCTCACTCATCGGCGTGCGGCCGAATTCTCCGCCCCACACGACGAGCGTGTCGTCCAACATCCCGCGCGATTTCAGGTCGCGGAGCAGGGCCGCGACGGGCTGGTCCATGCTGGCGCAAAGGGAGCCGTGGTTTCTCTCCATCGCGGTGTGCGAGTCCCATTTGCTGCCGGCGCCGTGGTAGATCTGCACGAAGCGCACGCCGCGTTCGACGAGCCTCCGCGACAGCAGGCAGAGGCGCCCCATGTCGGCGGTCTCCTTGCGATCGAGTCCGTAGAGCGATTTCGTGGACTCGGTCTCCCCCGCGAGATCCACAGCGCCGGGGGCGCTGGCCTGCATGCGATAGGCGAGTTCGTAGCTCGTGAGTCGCGCGGCGAGTTCGGTTTGGTCGGGAAAGCGCGCGGCGTAACTGCGGTTAAGCGAATGGATGTAATCGAGCCGCATCCGTTGCTGCTCCGGTGTGTGCTGCTCGGGCGTGCGGAGATTGGGAATCGGTTCGCTGCCGCCCTGAAGTCGCGTGCCTTGATAGACGGCGGGCATGAAGCCGGCGCTCCAGTTGCGCGGGCCGTTCACCACGCTGGCCTGGTTGTCCTGCAAGACGACGAAGGCGGGCAGGTCCGTGTTCACGGTTCCCAGACCATAGGTCGCCCAGGAACCCAGAGAAGGCCGTCCCCCGAGGATGGAACCTGTGTTCATCTGGCAGACGCCGGCGCTGTGGTTGATCCCATCCATCCAGCACGAACGAATGACCGCAAGGTCGTCAGCGCATTCGGCGATGTTCGGCAGCCAATCGCTGACCCAGAGGCCACTCTGGCCGTGCTGCTTCCATGTGCGTTGGCTCGCCAACAACGGCGCCCTGGCTTCGCCCATGGCCGTGATGACGGACCCGAAACTCTCCGGCAGCGGCTGGCCTGCGAGTTGATTCAGCAACGGCTTTGGGTCGAACAAATCCAGGTGCGAGGGACCGCCTTCCATGAAGAGGAAGATCACGTTCCTCGCCCGCGGCGTGAAATGCGCCTGCTTCGCGGTGAGCGGCGAGGCCGGCGGGGTCAAACCCGCGCCCACGGACTCGCAGGCCAGCAGACTTTGCAGCGCGACGGCGCCCAGGCCGATGCCGGAGCGGACAAGGAAATCACGCCGCGAGAACAAAGGCTCGTAGCGGTGACAGCGTGGATCGCCCGTGTTCATTCGGTGTAGAGAAACTCGCTGCTGTTGAGCAGCGCGTTACAAAAGTCCCCGAGCGCGGCCTGTTCGGGAGTGAGCGCCTTGGCGCCGGCGCCGGCGCCGCTTGGTGGGCTGAGCGATCGCCCGCGACCGCTGCTGTCGTCGAGCACATCGGGTCGCGCCTCGAACCTCCAGTAACCCAGAGTGGAGGCGGAAACCGACTCGGAGTTGTAGAGCATCCTCTCCGTCGGCAGGGCGGCATTCGACAACCGGACATCATCAATCACACCGTGGAACGCGTGCCGGTCCTTGCCGGACCGAGCGCCAAGGGTCACTGGAATGGCATTGTTCATGTCGCCCGTAAAGTCGTGAGGAACGGTGGCGGTCAGCAGCGGTTCGTCGTCGTTCGACAAATCCTTGAGGGCGAAGAGCACCTGACCTGGCGAATTCGCGGTGGCAGGCGTGAAGGCGGCACCGATGAAGTAGGGCTTGTTCATCTGCACGCTGAGGTCGGAGAAGATGGGATGCTCGCGGACGCTGCCTTCGCGAAGTTCCCCGACGACCTGCAGGGCGATGCTCAGGGGGCGGCGCCGCGACTTCTGGCCCGTGAGACCGAGGCTCCAGCCGGGCTCGGTCAGCTTGCCCGACCACTTCGCCGCGATGACCCGGAGCTCTGCGCCGTCCGACACGGAGCGCGGCACGAAAAAGGCCTCGATGGTGAACGCCCCGTTCAGCGGCAGATCTGTGCTGTCGCGAACGGTCAGCATCGTCTGCGCGTTCCCGGGATCGATGAAGGCGGCCTGCCCATCGCGATACGGCACCTTGCCCGGAACGAAGCTCGCCTGACCCGAGGCAAGCCGGCGCGGGTCCGCGTGGGCGGCCTGTTGCGTCAGGAAATCCTGAGCGGCGCCAACCTCCGACGACGTGGCTTCGCGACCGAATGCGAGTGAGTAGGCCAGACGCGCCTGCGAGGCGGTGTCGCCGGGCGCGGTCTGTTCGAGGCGCGCGGCGAAGGCCCGACCGCGGGCGCGCAACGAGGCGCTGTTCACGAGCAGGAGCGACTGTACCGGCGTGGTGGTGGTGTCGCGCGACGCGGCGCTGGCAAACCACAGCGGCGCATCGAAGACATCGGCCAACGGATCACGCGTATTGCGCATGAAGCGGGTGAAGATGGTGCGGCGCGGTTGGTCGGGTGTGACGCCGGGACCGGCGTGCGTATGAACCAGTTCACCACTCACCGCGAGCATGGCGTCTCGGATCTGCTCGGCTTCGAGCCGGCGCGGCTGCCAGCGCCAGAGCAGTTGGTTCTCCGGATCCTTCAGAGTGCCCGCCTGCGACGCGGGATGCTCGCTGCTGCGCCGGTACGCGGCGCTCGTCACCAGGAGCCGATGCAATTTCTTGAGCGACCCGCCCTCGCGCACGAACCATCCCGCCAGCCAGTCGAGCAGCTCGGGATGCGTCGGCTTTTCTCCCAGCTTGCCGAAGTCGCTCGCATTCGCCGCCAGTCCGCGCCCGAAGTGCTGTTGCCAGGCGCGGTTCACCATGACTCGGGCGGTGAGTGGGTTTTCCGTTGCGGTGAGCCAATGCGCGAGGGCACTGCGGCGGCCGGTGCTGTTCGGAAGCGGCGTGACCTTCGCCGGGGCCGGGTCGAGAAGCGTGGGCACGCCGGGCTCGATTTCGCCGCGCGCCTGCTTCTTCGGAATGAACACGGGCGGCGCGACCGGACCGACATCCGAAGCGGCAAAGGCCAGGGGCAGTGGCGCGGGCTTTTCCTTGTTCAACGCGGCGAGCTGACGGCGCAGGGCAAGAACACGTTCCTTGTCTTCGCCCTTGAACGTGCGGTCCACACGCTCCCAATCGTAAACGACCTGCCGCCACGCCAGCGCGGCCAACTGGGCCTCCAGCGGTTCGCGCTCGGCGGCGGGTTTGCGAATCATCGCTTGAATGTCGTCGGGAAAGCGGCCAACCGCCACCGTCTCGGCCTTGTCGAGGTAGGGCTTCTCCAGGGCCTCCAGTTCCGCTCGAAGATCCGCCGTCTTCGCCTCCCACACCTTCATTCGCTCCGCGTGCGCCAGCACTTCCTCGTCCGTCGCCGCCACACGATCGCCGGGCTGGATGGGCGCAAAGAATGCGCGGAGCCGGAAGTAATCGCGTTGGAGGATCGGATCGAACTTGTGGTCGTGACAGCGCGCACACTGCACGCCCATGCCGAGGAAGACGTCGCCCGTGGTGTCGGTCAGGTCGTCGAGAATCGTGTCCCACTGGCCCCGCGCATCGCGGGCGTTCCACTCGTAAATGCCGTGCCTCAGGTAACCGGTGGCGATGATGGCTTCGGGTTCCCCGGGAAAAAGCTCGTCGCCCGCGAGCTGTTCCTGGACGAAGCGGTTGTAGGGCTTGTCCTC
>JBBQIU010000010.1:0-13320 GCA_038325245.1 Verrucomicrobiota bacterium | reverse complement strand
GAACGCCGCCCCACAGATCCTGCGGACCGTTACCCTTCCTCAACCCGACGGTCGGGCGGCGGGATTCACCCGACTTGGCCCTGGCCAGACCGGGATCCGATTCACCAATCAACTCTCCATGGCGATGGTCGGGAGGAACCGACTGATCGAGGATGGTTCCGGCGTGGCGGCGGGAGACGTGGACGGCGACGGACTTACCGACCTCTATTTTTGCAACGTCAACGGGGACAATCGGCTCTACCGGAACCTTGGCGGCCTTCACTTCGTAGACACGACGGCCGCGGCCGGCGTGGGATGCCCCGGACAAGTCTCGACCGGCGCCGTCCTGGCCGACGTGGACGGCGACGATGACCTCGACCTGCTCGTCACCGGATTGGGGGCCGGCACGCGGCTGTTCCTCAATGATGGAAGGGGTCGCTTCCTCGAGCGCGGCGACGCCGGTCTCCGTCGTGACTCCGGCGCGCGGTCCATGGCGCTGTCGGACGTCGATGGCGACGGCGATCTGGACCTCTACGTGGTCAACTATCGACCGAGCACCGCCCGCGACGGAAACGCACCGGTGCCCGTCACGAGGCGCGGCGATTCGTATGACGTGCCGCCGAACCTCCGGGAGCAGTTCAACGTCGAGGTTTTGGACAACGGGACCATCAAGCTCATGGAACGAGGCGAGCCAGATGTTCTTTATCGAAACAGGGGGGACGGACGGTTCGAGCCGGTTTCGTGGACCGAGGGCGACTTCTCCGACGAGGGCGGAAACCCGATGCGGGAACCACCTCGGGATTGGGGAATGTCCGCGATGTTCCATGACATCAACGGCGATGGCGCACCGGATCTCTATGTCTGCAACGACTTCCATTCGCCCGACCGCGTCTGGTTGAACGATGGAAAAGGCCGGTTTCAGGCCTTTCGATCTACGGCGATTCGCACGACTAGCTGGGCATCCATGGCCGTGGACTTTGCCGACCTCAACCGCGACGGTCTCGACGACTTTTTCGTGGCCGAGATGCTCGGAGTCAGTCGCCTTCACCGACAGACTCAAAGGGACAATCTCTCGGAGGTTCCCCTGCCCCGCTACGGCTGGGGTTGGCGGGCCGGGCAGATCACGAACATCACCGGGGTGATGCGAAACACCCTGTTTCTGAATCTCGGCGACGGCGATTTCCGTGAGATTGCCTACTATGCGGGTCTTCACGCGTCGGACTGGACCTGGGGCGCAGCCTTTCTGGACGTCGACCTGGACGGCTACGAGGACCTGCTCATCGCCAATGGACATGTTCGCGATCACCTGAACTCGGACGTCCAGGCCCGTCTCGCCCCGGCAGGCCCTCCGAGGGACGCGACGCATCGCCAGCAGTTGTTCGATTCGATTCCCAAGCTCTGGGTTCCCAAGCGGGCCTTTCGCAACCGTGGCGATCTCACCTTCGAAGACCGGAGTGCGGAATGGGGATTCGACTGGGCCGGGGTTTCCAACGGTATGGCACTCGCGGATCTCGACAACGACGGCGATCTCGACGTGGTGTTGAACAATCTCGATGCCCCGGCCTGGATCATGAGGAATGACACCGTGGCGTCCCGAGTGGCAATCCGTCTTCGGGGACGTCCGCCGAACCGGGCCGGCATCGGCGCCCGGATCCGGGTGGTTGGGGGGCCGGTCACGCAGGGGACCGAGGTGACCTCCGGGGGCCGCTACCTCTCCTCCGACGACACCGTAAAGGTTTTTGCAGCGGGCGGGGCGATGGCAATGGATGTCGAGGTACTCTGGCGTTCGGGACTCCGAAGTTTCCTGCCCGGATTGTCCGTCGGATGCCTGCATGAGATCCACGAACCCGTCGGCCGGGATTCGACCCTTCCGCTCGGCAGCGCTCGGGAAACCACCGCCAATCGGACCGATGCCTTCCCTCTCTTCGAGGACGTGAGCCTTCGGTTGAACGCCGTCCATGAGAAGGATGATTTTGACGACCTGCAGAGGCAGCCCTTGCTGCCACGGAAGCTGAGCCAGAACGGGCCTGGGATCTCGTGGCTCGATCTGGATGCGGATGGCCGCGAGGACCTGGTCCTCACCGCCTCACATGGCAAGCGCATGCGCACCTGGCTTCTCGATGGCAGTGGCGCATGCCGCGACTCCCGGTTCGCCGTCCTATCGATCCCATCGCGGGGAGACCAGACGACGGTACTCGGATGGAACATGGCGCCGGGCGAAGCCATGCTCGTGATCGGGGTTTCCGGATATGAATTGGGCATCCCGCCGGCGGCAAGCGTCGTCGTCTACTCGGTGGGTCGAACGGGCATCAAAGCGATCGGCGGCATCCAGGCCGGCGCCAACGTCGGTCCGCTTGCGGCCGCCGATCTCGGAGACGGCCGACCGACCGTCTTTGTCGGAGGTCAGTCGGAACCCGGGCGGTATCCCGCGGCCGTTCGGTCCATCCTCCTTCGTTCGGCCGGCGGGGGATTCCAGGAGGACGTGGAGAACACATCGCGACTGACTCAGGTAGGGCTCGTCAATGGAGCCGTATGGAGTGACTTGAATGGAGATGGGTACAGCGACCTCGTTCTCGCATGTGAGTGGGGACCCATCCGTGTGTTCCTGAACTCGGACCGACGTCTGAAGGAAGCCACCGCGGACCTCGGCCTCGCTTCCTACCGGGGTTGGTGGAACGGCGTGGCTACAGGGGATTTCAACGGGGACGGGCGAATGGACATCATTGCCTCCAATTGGGGCCGAAACTCCAAGTACCAGGAATTTGTCCGGGACGAACTCCGCCTCCACCAGGGTGACCTGGATCTCAATGGCACCTGGGACGTGATCGAGTCCTATTGGGACCCGAGTTCGAGGATGGAGGTCCCCTGGCGCGATTTCGCCACGATGAAACTGGCCATGCCCTCCATCGCCAGCCGTTTCGCGACCTACGCTGACTATGGGTCCGCGAGTCTCGCTGACATTCTCGGCGATGTAACCCCACGCGCCGAGGCTCTGCGCGTCAACACTCTCGAGTCGGCGGTGTTTCTCAACCGCGGTGGCGGCTTCGAGTTCCGTCCGCTGCCGCCGATGGCGCAGTTCACGCCTGCGTTCGGATGTGTCGTGGCCGATTTCGATGGGGACGGCCACGAGGATGTCGTCCTGAGTCAGAATTCGTTCGCAACGGATCGTGAGACCGGACGCAGCGACGCCGGTTCCAGTCTGCTCTTGCGGGGCGATGGCAAGGGTTCGTTTGCCGCGATCGCCGCCGAAGCGAGCGGATTGAGGGTTTACGGAGAGCAGCGCGGCGCGGCGGTCGGGGATGTTGACGAGGACGGCCGTCCGGACCTCGTCATGACTCAACATGCGGGTCCCCTGAAACTTTTCCGGAACCAGGCCGCGCGTGCGGGTCTTCGCGTCCGGCTGACCGGCCCAACAGGCAACCTGAACGGCGTCGGGGCCCAACTGCGTTTGCGATTCGGCGATCACCTCGGGCCCGTTCGCGAGATTCACGCGGGCTCCGGGTACCGGTCTCAGGACTCGAGTACCCTCATTCTCGCCACTCCCCGTGAGCCCAGCCACGTCTGGGTTCGCTGGACCGGGGGGCGAATCACGGAATCGGCATTGCCAGTGAGCGCCCGGGAGGTCTCGATCAACCAGACAGGAACGCTGAGTGTGCGTCGTTGAGCCGGATCTACCAAGGGCGTTCCCATCCACCCGGGGCGTTCGACACGTTTCCAGAACTCGCCGGGCACCCGGAACGGCGCTACGACTGGCCATTGCCGCATGAAGTCCACGCTCCTTCGAATCGTCCTCCGGGTTGGGTTCTGCCTGGCTACCCTGGCCGCCAGTGGCGTCCCCGACGCCCAGCTCCACGACACCAACCTCGTGCGCTCGTGGGCCCAATGGCGCGGTCCGTGGGCCACCGGCGTTGCGCCCCACGCCGATCCGCCTCTCACCTGGAGCGAATCCAGGAACATCCGTTGGAAGATCCCGATTCCCGGAAAGTCCCACTCGTCCCCGATCGCCCACGGGGACTTCGTTTACGTCGTCACCGCGATACCGGTTGGGGAGGCGCAGAAGCCCGTGTACGACCGGGCGCCCGGCACCCATGACAACGTTCCTGTCACGCACCGTCACCAGTTCGCTGTGCTTGCCATCCGGCGGCGTGATGGGCAGGTGGTCTGGCAAAAGTCCCTGAGGGAGGATTTTCCCCATGAGGGCGGTCACACGACGGGAAGTCTTGCCGCGAACTCCCCCACCACGGACGGAGACTCTGTGTTCGTCAATCTCGGCTCCTTCGGTCTGTACGCCCTTGGCTTGAACGGCGAAGTGAAGTGGAAGAAGGACCTCGGACGCATGAACACGCTTCACGCACACGGGGAGGGCAGTTCCCCCCTGGTTTATCGCGACACCGTGTTCGTCTCCTGGGATCACGAGGGGGACTCCTTCCTCTACGCGTTCGACAAGCGCAACGGCGACGTGCGGTGGAAGGTCCCGCGGGATGAGAAGACCTCGTGGTCAACGCCGATCATCGCCGAGCAAGACGGAAAGCCCCAGATCGTCGTCAGCGCGACGCACCGAGTACGCGGCTACGATCCTGAGACCGGCGTTCAGCTCTGGGAATGCGCGGGTCTCACGGACAACGTGGTATCCTCGCCGGTCTTCGGACACGGGATGATCTTCGCGGGCAACAGCTACTATCGGCAGGCGATGTTTGCCGTTCATCTCGAGGGCGCCCAGGGCGACATTACGCGGACGGACCGTGTGGCGTGGCGGTTAAACCGGATGACGCCGTACGTGTCCTCACCCGTGCTCTACGGCGACACGCTCTATTTTCTGCGACACCTCCAGAACATCCTCTCACGCTTGGATCCGAAATCCGGCAAGGCTCACGGGGAACCGTTGCGACTGGAAGGCATCGGCGACCAGATCTTCGCGTCGCCCGTCGGGGCGGCGGGCCGCCTCTATGTGACCGCCCGGGACGGAACCACGGTGGTCCTTCGTCACGACCGGGAGAACGCCACCCTCGCCGTGAACCGCTTGGGCGATTCCTTCAGCGCCTCCGCGGCCCTGATTGATCGGGAGATGTACCTGAGGGGGGAGCGTTTCCTCTATTGCATCGCGGAATGAGGGGAAGGTCGACCCGGCAGGACGCCTCCTTCAATACGGATAACCCATTGCGGAGGAAGGCGGTGATGGATTCCCAGGAGTACGCCTCGCCCGTTTTTTTCGCCCTTCGGGGGATGGGTGGAACCTGGGGAGGCGATCCCGTCCTTCCAAATCTCTGCGTTCCCTGCGTTCTTTGTGGCAAATCCCTTCCCGTCCGGCGCTCAAGTCCGTTTGGACTTAGGCCACAGAGAACGCAGAGAACGCAGAGAAGAAAGCGAGAAAGGCCCTGTTTTTCCGAAACGGTGAAAGGACGCCTCCTTCAATACGGATAACCCATTGCGGAGGAAGGCGGTGACGGATTCCCAGGAGTACGCCTCGCCCGTTTTTTTCGCCCTTCGGGGGATGGGTGGAACCTGGGAAGGCGATCCCGTCCTTCCAAATCTCTGCGTTCCCTGCGTTCTTTGTGGCAAATCCCTTCCCGTCCGGCGCTCAAGTCCGTTTGGATTTAGGCCACAGAGAACGCAGAGAGCACAGAGAAGGAAACGAGAGGCCCGGTTCCTGCGAAGCGGCACGGACACTTCAGCGGCATTGGGAAGAGAAGATCCATTGTGTTGAGCCGAAAAGACGGAGGAAGCATCGGGCCCCGAAGGATCAATCCGACGACCCAAAAGAACACGAAGAGCATCCCCAAGCGCCTCATCTCCGCTCGGGGAGGTCGCGAATGCCGCCACGCCCTGGTATCCGTCAAGCACCTTCAGGTTCTGGACCTCTGATTCTCGATGGGCGCGTCCTGCCGACCCGGCACTGGCCCAAATGGACTTCCCGTGCGAGCCTGACGGCCGTGCCTATGTCTTTGGCCTACTCATCGAAAACAAGTTCAAGCCGCAATCGTTCGGGGCGCGGTTGGCTGCCGGCCGCCGTCCTCTGTGTGCTCGGCCACCTTCCGGGAGCGGTCGGCGCGGACCCCGCGTACGCGCTTCAGGTTCTTCATTCTTTTGCATCCAACCGGCCCACCCGTCTGCTGACGGCTCCGGACGGGACGTTCATCGGGGCGGCGCATGGTATTCTCCCCAGTTTCGTGGGGCGCGTATTCCGGGCCACCGCCCGGGGAACCGTCAGCACGCTCGTGCCATTCGAGGGCGACATGGGGAGCGACCCCGTCGGCCTTACCGTCGGGCACGACGGGAGCATCTACGGCGCGACACAGTTCGGTTCCACAACTTCAGGCAGCCTGTACCGCATCTCGCCTGATGGAACGTTTCTTGAGCTTCATCGGTTCAACGGCCCCGACGGAGCGCGTCCGTCCGGGAATCTCCTTCAGGCCTCCGACGGATACGTCTATGGCACAACTTCGGCCGGCGGGTCTGGGGGTGTCGGAACGCTGTTCAAGGTCAACGCGACAGGGTCCGAATTCTCGACGCTGTTTGGCTTCAGCCCGCCGGTGGGTGAACAGCCTCTTGGGGGGCTGATCGAAATGGAACCCGGGATCCTTTACGGAACGACGTCCGCGGGTGGAACGGAGGCAGGCGGCACCATTTTCAAGGTCACGCCATCGGGTCAATTGGAGACCCTGGTGCATCTCACCAAGGAGACCGGCTATGGATGGGTGTTCCTGACCAAGACGCGAAACGGCCGGATCGTTGGGACGGCCCAGCATGGCTTGAGCCTGGGCAACGGGACGTTCTTTCAACTCACCGAGGACGATCAACTGACCGTGGTCGCCAACTTCAACGAGCCCAATGGGGCCTTCCCGGGAGGAGGTGTCATCGAGGGAGCAGATGGCGCGTTCTATGGGGTGACGGCCAGGGGCGGGAGGAAGGATCAGGGCACGGTCTTCCGGGTCGACATGACGGGACAGATCACCACGCTGGCCTCATTTGACGGACCCTCGGGTTCGGGTCCCCGGGGTCTGGTGGAGGGCGCCGACGGTCAGTTGTACGGCATTGCCTATTCGGGGGGGCAGTTCGGCAATGGGACGTTTTTCAGGGTCGTCAAACCGCCCCAGTTGAATGCCACGCGCGCGCCAGACGGGGCCGTGGTTGTGCGGTGGGATTCCTCCCCGGGCATCGATTACCGGCTGGAGTTCATCCCCGATTGGGACGGTGCCGCGTGGCAACCGATCGCCGAACTCACGGCGAGTTCCGAGACGCTTGCCGTGACGAATCGCTACCTGGGCGCTCGAATGGGCTTCTTCCGCCTGCGCATCCTCCCTTAGCCGGCCTGAGCTTCAGCCGTGGAATCTCCAACGCCAAACCCTGCTCTGGCTCTGGCCGGAAAGTCCCTCGTCGTGATCGGCGGGACGTCCGGACTGGGTCTGTCCGCGGCCCAGGCTTTCCTGACCGCCGGCGCTCGCGGTGTGATCGTAACGGGGCGCAATCCGGACAGCGCTGCCGCCGCGATCAAGGCCCTCGGCGAAAGTGCCCTCGCAGTCACCGGCGATGCCTCGGGTCCCACCCACGCCGTGGAAGCGGTCGCCCTGTGCCTCGACCGGTTCGACAGCTTCGACGGCCTTTACCACGTCGCTGGCGGCAGCGGTCGTCGCATGGGCGACGGGCCCCTGCACGAGGTCACCGACGACGGGATCCGGGCAACGCTCCAGTTGAACCTCGATTCGCTGATCCTTTCGAACCGTGCCGCCGTCCGGCAGTTCCTGGCCCTGAAAACCCCAGGCGCAATCCTGAACATGGGGTCGGTCCTGGGATGGTCGCCTTCGCCGCGCCACTTCGCCACCCACGTCTACGCCGCAGCGAAGTCGGGCATTCTGGGATTCACGAAGTCGATTGCCGCGTATTACGCCGACCGCGGGATTCGGGTGAACGTCCTGGCGCCGGCCCTGGTGGAGACCCCCATGGCCCGTCGGGCGGCGGCGGACAAGGAGATCGTCGAGTTCATTCGAACGAAGCAACCCCTCGACGGCGGGCGCATCGGGCATCCCGCTGATTGCGACGGTGCCGCGGTATTCCTGTTGTCGGACGCGGCGCGCTTCATCACGGGCCAGGTCCTGGCCGTCGATGGCGGATGGAGCGTCAGCGAGGGCCAATATTCGACGCGATGAACCGTCCCATCGTAGGGGCAGGCGTCTCGCCTGCCATCGAGGCTGAAGGCCTGCCCAAGAGTGCTCATGACTCCTACGTCCTCGGACTGGATCTCGGTGGTTCAAGCGTCAAGGCGGCGGTGCTGACGCCGGAAGGCGCCTTGCTGGCGGAGGCGAATCGGGTGTTCGAACCCGAACGCGCGATGCACTTCGCGGAGACGGTGCGCGACCTAGCACGCGACCTTGTCTCCGCCCAGGCCGGCGAACCCTTCGCTATCGGGATGTCCGCTCCCGGCCTGCCCGCCCGGGATGGGCATTCGATCGCTTATCTCCCAAATCGGCTGCCCGGGCTTGAGGGCCTGAATTGGACCGACTTTCTTGGATCGAAGTTGCCTGTCCCAATTTTGAATGACGCCCAGGCGGCTCTGCTGGGCGAGGCCTGGCTGGGCGCGGCCCGGGACCGCACCAACATCGTCCTGCTCACCCTCGGCACCGGTGTCGGCGGGGCCGCCATGGTCGATGGCCATCTGCTTCGGGGGCATGTGGGGAAAGCCGGTCATCTGGGTCACCTGTCCCTGGATCCCGATGGCCCACCCGACATCTGCGGCACACCGGGCAGCCTGGAACTCGCCATAGGCAACGTCTCGATTGGCGAGCGAAGCCAGGGACGCTTCAGGACAACCCTCGCCCTTATCGAAGCGCATCGGTCCGGAGACCCCGGTGCCACCCGCATTTGGGAAACTTCCATCCAGGCTCTCGCCGCCGCGATCGTCTCACTGACCAACATTCTCGATCCCGAAGTCGTGGTGATCGGTGGTGGCATCGCGTCAGCCGGCGACGCGCTTTTCGGTCCAGTGCGATCCCGGGTCGCGGCGATGGAATGGAGGGTCTGCGATCAAGCCGTCCAGATCGTGCCCGCGTTGCTGGGTGACAAGGCCGGTGCCGTCGGCGCGGCTTACCATGCGCTGAAGCTGCCCAGCGTGAGCCTCAGCCCTTGAGCTTGGGGAACTCGCTGATCCGGAGCTTCGCGCAGCCGTAGGGAATCAGCGTCACCTCTTCCATGGGCTCGGACGAACCCACGGGACTCACGGGCGTCTCGCCAGCCCAGCCATGTTCAAGTTTCCAGTTTGGTAATCGCCGGCCCCGCGCCCGCGCCACAATCCCCGCGCCTTCGGCTGAGAACGGCCGTTCTCCCACGGGCTTCTCCTCGAACGAGACCGACTTCGATGGATCCTCCTCATCCATCAGAAGCGCGTAGTTCCAGGGCGTGGTCGGACGCACTTCGAAGTCGGCGTGGGGAAGTTCCCGGTGCGGTTTGTCAGTATTGACTCGGGACCACGCCTCACCCACCTGCAGGGAATACACGAGGGGTCCCCGCTCAATGGACAACGCTCCGTTGTAACGGCGTGTGGTCGCCACCCGCATCGGAAAGGTCAGCAGCAGCTCGGTCGTTCCGTTCCACTCCCGGGCGACACGATGGAACGTCCCCAGGCGCAGGGGCCGGGCCGGGCCGCCCGCGATGCGAATCGTGGCGCCCTCGGCCCACGACGGAACGCGCAGCAGCAACGGGAATCGCACCGACCTCTCTGCCGTGACCGTGACCTGAACTTCCTCCCGAAACGGATAGTCCGTGGTCAGAGTCGCCTCCACGGGAACGCCACGGGATTGAAAGCGCGCTGAACTCGGGGCGTAGGCGGCGACCGCGATCCCTTCCTCCGGTGCCCGCATCCAAAGGTGAGCGGCGAATTTCGGCCAGCCTTGGTGCAGGTTCGCGGTGCAGCAGCCGTAATTTGGTTCGAGGCCGAACAGGTTCGATTCCGGCCCGTTGGTGCTCCACATATGTTCCGGATTGATCGTGCACTGAACCTGGTTGGCCTGCTGATCGTACTGATGCGACCACATGTCGGGCGCGAAGGTCGCGGGCAGCGCGTTGAAGGCGATCCTTTCCAGGCGATCCGCCAGCGCCGGATCTCCCGTCACGGCCACCGCCAGTTCCAGGGAAAACATGGCCTCCACCACGGCGCAGAGTTCCGTTCCCTGAAGCGGATTACGGCCGGACAGGCATTCATCACCCGAAAACATTCCGCTGACCTGCCCGTGATAGCGATCGAGGCGCCGCAGCATCTCCGTGGGCAAATCGCGATCCGCAACGTTTTGGGTAAGTCGCCAGGCGAGGGCCCCGGCCTTCAAGGCCATCGCGGTGTTGACGACGTGCTTCTCCCACGTCCAGAGGCCGCGACGCGGCGTGGGGGATGTGACCTCCGTTCCGGCATGGAACTTCCCGTAGTCGAAGCCCTGCGCGTGCAGCTTCCGGGCGAGGTCGAGCAACCACGCCAGGCCGGTCCTCTCGTAAGCGGCATAGACGGCAATCAGACCCTCGAACCAGCGATACCGACCCCAGTCAAAAAGGGGCGTCTGATCCAGGGCTGACTCCATCGCGCGCAGGTTCTTGATCACCGACTGGAGAACGCCGGCGTCGCCGCTCGCGTCGTGGTATTGGATCAGAACCTTGTTCGCCAGGAGGATGGCCCAGAGGTCATAGGAACCGGCCTTGGCGTCCGTGGGATAGGGCGCATACCAGCCATCCGGCCGCTGGGATGCCAGAATCTGTGCCACACGACGTTGGGCCTTCGCCTTCAATCCAGCGTCATCGAGCACCCAGGCCAGCGCCACGAGGCCATCGAGCCAGTACGGGGCGCGTTCCCAACCCTCCGCCTTGCCGCCGAACCACTGGCTCTCGCTGACGTCCGGCCAGAACTCGTCCAGATGACCTGTCAGTCCATCGGCTTGTTGTTGAAGTTGACGCCGGAGCCATCCCTCCGCACGCACGGCTCCCAACGGCAATGGCCGGAATGCGGGCTCGGCCAGTGCGGCCCGGCTTCGACCGCTGCGTCCAGACCATTCTCCGCCGGCGCGGGCATTGGCAGAGGCCGCCACGGCCGTGGATCCCAGCGTGAGGTGGGTGAGGAAGGTCCGTCGCTCGATTCCAGGTGTTTTCATGTTCAGGCGAGGATTCCCACAACCGGCTTGGCTCCGTCCTCAACGAGTCGGACTGGTCGACCGTTGATCACGACCTCCATGTGGGCGGGGTGGAGTCCCATTTGGTGAAGGATCGTGGCCTGAAGATCGGCGATGTAGACCTTGTTCTCGACCGCCCGGTACCCGACGTCGTCCGTCGCCCCGTAAACGGTCCCGCCTCGCACGCCGGCTCCGGCCAGCCACGAGGTGAACCCTCGGGGATTGTGATCTCTGCCGGTAGTGTTTTGGGACCATGGCGTTCGCCCGAATTCACTGGTCCAGACGACAAGAGTGCTGTCGAGAAGTCCGCGTTGCTTCAGGTCCTGGAGGAGACCGGCGACCGGTTGATCGACCTGCCGGCAAAGGGGCGCATGGCTTGCCATGTCGTCGTGGGCATCCCAGGAGCCGTTGCCACCGCCGGCGTGACAGATCTGGATGAAGCGGACACCCCGTTCCACCAACCGCCGCGCGAGGAGAAGCTGACGCCCCATCGGCTCGGTTTCGCTTTGCCCGATTCCGTAGAGGCGCTGGACGAATTCCGGTTCCTTCGAGAAATCCACGGCTTCGGGGGCGGAGAGCTGCATGCGCGTGGCGAGATCGTAAGCGCGAGTCCTGGCAGCAATGGCCTGAAGCGTCTCGTATTCGTCCCGGAACTCCCGGTTCAACGCGTCGAGGGCCTGCATTCGGCGCTCGCGCTCCGCGGCGCTGGTCCCCTTGGGCGGATGGAGATTCCGTATCGGCGTGTCGCCCGCCTGAAGCGGCGTGGCGGAAACCGACGCGCCCAGGTAACCGCCGCTCAGTTGAACCGCCGTCGTGGGCCGACCAATGTTCACGAAGCCGGGAAGGTTCTGGTTCACGCTTCCCAACGCGTGGGTCACCCAACTGCCGAGGCACGGATGCTCGATGATGCGATCCCGATGCCCGGTGGCCATCTCCACCACGGCGGGGAAGTGGTTCGACTCGTGGCACCACATCGAACGGATGACCGCAATGTCATCGATCACACCGCCGAGGTGCGGGAACCAATCGGAGACTGGAATGCCCGATTGTCCATGGTGGGTGAACGTCCGCTTGCACGGGATCACGGGCCGCCTCATCTCGGCGAGATTGTCCCCGAATCCGATCGCGTCGATCAATGTGCCCGCCCATCGGTTGTCCTTCGGATCAAAGGTGTCGATGTGGCTGACCCCTCCGCACATGAAGAGGAAAATGACGGACTTCGCCTTCGCCACGTGATGAGGGGCCGGCTCCGCCAGCACCAGCGAATCGGCGGCACGCAGGCGTCCCTCACCCGCCCAGAACGCCCCCAGGGCCGTGCCGAGAAAACCACCACCGGTCTGAAAGATGAACCGCCGACGCGAGACACGTCCACAGGGGTAGAGACGGGGGTCGAACTCGGGAATCGGAAGTGAGTCAGACATGGCGACAAGGCGTGTTCAGCGCACGTAAATGAATTCGTCGAGGTTGAAGAGCATCCAGGCGAAGCCGCTGAGGTTTGCGGGATCACCCCGGAGGAATTCCATCGCTGCCCTTCGTTCCGTGGTAGTGGGTTCCCGAGCCAGGGACCGGACAAAACCCGCCGCCACCGCCTGCCCCAGATCGCCCGCGGCCCGGCCTTGCAGCCATTCGCCGAACCACGTCGCTGCGTGGTTCGCAAACTCGCTATTCATCAGGAAGAGGGCCTGGGGCGCCGTCACGGTCTCGGTGCGCCTCGAACAAACCGCCCGCCCGTCCTCGGCGTCGAAGGATTGAAGGAAATCCGGCATCACATCCGCGTAGGTTTTGTAACCACGCGCCATGTACGCAGCCCGTCGATGGGAGTCCGGGTCGGGCTTCATGCCGTCGAAGGACCGCCCGCCAAGCCGGAGATCGAGTTTCCCGGCAACCGCCAGCATCGTGTCACGGACGGGTTCAGCTTCGAGTCGACGAAGTGGAAACCGCCAGAGCGTCCGATTGTCCGGGTCGGCCGAAACGTTCGCCGCGACCGCGTCGGCGGCCCCGGCCGAGGCGCGACGGTAGGCGTCCGAAGTCACGATCTGCTTGTGCAGCCACTTCTGGCTGAATCCATGGGCGACGAACTCCGCGGTGAGCCAGTCGAGAAGTTGGGGGTGGATGGGTCTTCCACCGAGGGCGCCGAAGTCGCTGACCGACGCGTGCAAGCCGCTGCCGAAATGCCAGGCCCAGATCCGATTCACCGCCA